>DAIOTI010000021.1:0-3554 GCA_036752105.1 Ilumatobacteraceae bacterium
CGACAAGACATTGGTCTTCTCGGCGCGTTGTTTGGAGGCAAGAACTGACAAGACACGAGTGCCGTCAAGATCTGATTCAACCTCTGCACGAAGTACGTCGTTCACCTTCGCATGATCGGGGACAAGAGCGTCCTCGATGAGACCTTTGGGTTCGCGAGCACCAGCTGCGCGCCAGGTCCACTGCCCGTCGGATCGCTTGCTCGTTAATTCGATCTCAATGCGTCGTGACATAGGGAGACAACGGTACCTGCAAGCAGGCCGTATTGGTACGGTGGACCCATGCCCATCTATGCCCTCGGCGACAAATCGCCGGTGATTCATGAGTCAGCGTTTGTCCATCCTGATGCAGTCGTCATCGGCGCGGTCACCATCGGTGCGGATTCATCAATATGGGCCTGCGCAGTCTTGAGGGGCGACGAAGGCGAGATAGTCATAGGTGAGCGCACCAGCATTCAGGACGGCACGATCGTCCATACCACGCCATATGCCCACACGACTGTCGGAAGTGACTGCGTTGTCGGCCATGCGGTGCACCTCGAGGGATGCGTTCTTGAAGATGGGTCTCAGGCGTCGAGTGGCTGCGTGATCCTTCATCGCGCCGTCGTCGGAACAGGAGCAATCGTGGCTGCAAATGCTGTCGTTCTGAATGACGGAGTCGTTCCTCCCGGAGCACTCGCTGTCGGGGCACCGGCTGTCATCAAAGAAGGTCGCGCGCGAGCCCAGGACATCGTCTATGCGGCACAGGCATACGTACAAAAAGGCCGTCATTTCGCCGAGCACCTACGTCGCATCGACTGATTCAGCGAAGAAATGTCCATCGACCAACCTGTCGAGCACACGTCGTGGTCGATGCTCGTTCTCACAGTTGCGACAGAGGAACTCGAGTTCGTTGCCGACGCCCTGTGGCGCGCGGGGGTCGTTGCCATCGAGGAACGACCCGTCACCTTGCTTCGAAATGCGCTCGTGCCGAAACATGAGGAAGTTGAACTCTGGACGTCGGTGGGCGAAAGCATCGACGAGGTGGTGCAAAAGCTCGCAGACGAAGACATCACATGCAGTTGGCGCATCGAACAGATCGAACGTGCCGTCGCCGATACATGGCGGGAGCATGCAGATTGTGTGCACGTGACACAGGACGTGCTGATCTGTCCATCGTGGAAGACGCCACCAGTTGATTCAGGCAAGGCCGTCATTCGCATCGACCCTCACGACATGTTCGGTCTTGGGAATCATCCGACCACGCAAATTGCTTTGCGCCTGGCGCTTCGCCACTGCGGCGAGGAGAAAAGAGTTCTCGATGTGGGTTGTGGCTCTGGAGTGCTCGCAATCGCTCTCAGTGTTCTTCGGAACGCCACGTGCCGTGCATTCGACATCCATCCCTCGACGTTCTCTGTGGTGTCATCCAATGCAGAATTGAACGATTGTTCCGTCTGCATCGAGAGAGATTTCGCGGACATTGAAAGTGGCTGGGCAGAGGTGGTGCTAGCCAACATTCTTGCTCCGACACTGGTCGAGATTTCAGGCGACGTCGACCGCGTCTGCAATCATGATGGCATCGTCGTGCTTGCTGGTCTACGAACAGACCAGCGTGAGCGAGTGCTTTCGTCGTATGACGGTTGGCGTGTGGCCGACGTAGAAGAAGTAGACGGTTGGCTAGGCCTGGTGTTGACCCGTTAGCCGCGTTGTTAACTGACGTTCCGCGTGCGAATGCCAACTGGAGCGATGAGTCGGTACCCGGCTGCATGTCGTTCTTCTTCAGATTCGCCACCCCAGAATCCGTATTCACGATTCTTGCGCGCAAAGTCTCGGCACGCCGACAACACGCTGCACTGGAGACACACCTCTCGCGCTGCCTCTTCGCGCCTCTCGCGCGCTTGAGGACGCTCCGCGGGTGGGGCGAAGAAGATGGAGGAGAGCCCACGACATTCTGCGTTCTTTGACCACGACTGGTCTTCCCACAGTCTCAAAGGAAACAAATCAGATGCGCCCATGTACTTCCACTCGTCGGGGTCGAGAGCCGCACTCTATGACAGAACTAATTCATCGGTCAATTACGTGCCGTATACCCGCCACAAAGCGTTCGATATCGACCTGAGTGGTGTCCCACGAGGTCATCCATCGCACCTGATCCCTGCTCAGATCCCAATCCCAGAAGAAGGACCACTCCTGGAGGTGGCTGCGATAGGGCTCGGGGAGCGTGGGGTAGAGGCTGTTCACTGCTGGTGCAACGAGTTTCAGGGGAGCAACATCACGTAGAGCATCAAACAACGCCTGAGCCGATGAGTTGGCAGCAACTGCGGTCTGAATCCACAGGTCGCCATCGAGGGCTTCCACGAACTGTGCCGCGGTGTATCGCATTTTGGACGGCAACTGGCCCACCTGTTTGCGAAGGAATTGGGCTCGTCGAGATTCGTCGACGCCAGTCAGAAGAACAGCTTCAGCATTCAGCATCGCGTTCTTTGTTCCACCGAATGACACGGCATCGACACCGGCATCAAAAGTCATCGATCGAAAGATGTCAGACGACCCCCCCAGTGCAGCAACGGCATTGCCGATTCGAGCCCCGTCGAGATGTACGCGAAGTCCATGCTTGTGTGCTTCATCACAAAGCGCCCGGATCTCGTCGATCGAGTACAACGTCCCCATCTCGGTCGGCTGACTGATTGAAACGACACCGGGCTGTGCGTGATGAACATTTCCCAGAGCGTGAGCAGCAGCTTTGATGTGTTCGACCCTCAACTTGCCGTCTGGTGCGGGGTATGTCTGCAGCTTGACCCCGAGAGCACGCTCTGGCGCGCCTGTCTCATCGACTGCGATATGCGCCCACTCTGTGCACACGATCGATTCCGCACGTTCTAGAAGACAGGCGAGTGCGAGCACGTTGGCACCAGTTCCGCCGAAGGTGAACAGCACCTCCACAGGTCGTCCGCTCAATTCGGTGAAGAGTGACGTGGCGGCACGCGTGGCAGCATCTTGACCGTAGGCGAGGGCATGCCCTTCATTGACTCGCTCGATAGCAGCCAGGTAGCGAGGATGCACACCACTCGCGTTGTCGCTCGCGAACAGCCGAGTTGGTGCCTCCGGCATCGGATCAGAGTGAATTGCCACGAAGCGAACAGTACTCATCGTTACCCTTTCGTCATGACGTTAAAGGTGGTGCCAAACGACAGCGCCGACCCCTCAACGGTCGTGAAGTGCCGTTGGTGCCGCCACACCATCGCGACCCGTCAGGGACGGGGTAGACCGCGAGAGTTCTGTAGTCAGGCGTGCCGCCAGTGGGACTGGGTGGCCCGTCAGCGTGCGACAGAACTTCAGCTCGCCGAGGACGAACTCGTGGTCACCCGCAGCGAACTCAACGAGATTCGGGACCGTATCTACGTTCTGGAATGTGCTCTGAACGACGTTGCCGGGGATGTCGACAACAAGCGAGCGACACTCGAATCGATGCGCGAATCACTGCGGTGGTTGATCGATGCTGCACGACCAGTGACCGATGCTCACATTGGTGGCCGCGGGGACTCTGACACGCGGCCACAGCAGCGACCGGCATGAAG
>DAIOTI010000021.1:3564-12296 GCA_036752105.1 Ilumatobacteraceae bacterium
TTCCCGTCCCATCTGCCCATAATCTCCGTTATGTAATATTCAGATGTCTCGATAAACATTGAGTTTTTGCGATGAATCCAGACTCCCTGTCCTCTGACTCTCACAAGGCTCCGCATGGGTCGCTCACGTTGCCAGCCGATGCTGATGTCATTCGAGATGAGCTTGTCGCGCTGGCGCAAGATGATGTCGATGTGTTCGATGGTCGGGTCTTCTCGCTTGCCTATGTTCCAGACCCCGCTACCCGGGCACTGTCTGACGAGGCGTACCGAATGTTCGCCCATAGCAATGCTCTGAATACGGACGCCTTCCCAAGCTTGCGACGTATGCAGTCAGATGTGGTGTCTCAACTGTTGAGATGGACACACGCGCCTGATGGTGCAGCTGGTTTCATGACCTCCGGAGGCACAGAAAGCCTCATCCTCGCAGTCCGCAGTGCCCTCAAGGTGCGTTTGTCGAGCAGTTCCGGGATCCAGTTCCGTGCCAACGTGGTGCTCCCCACCTCGGCTCATGCGGCCTTCGAAAAGGCAGCTGAATATTTCGATATTGAGTCCAGGCGTATCGAAGTGAAGCCAGATTGGCGTGCCGACGTGGCGTCTATGGCCGACGCCGTTGACGACGAGACGATTTTGCTCGTCGGTTCGGCGCCGCAGTACCCGCAAGGCGTCATCGATCCCCTAGCTGAATTGTCAGAGCTTGCCCGAAGTCGGCAACTACCACTCCACGTCGATGCCTGCATGGGAGGTGTGACTCTCACATTTCTCGAGCGAGCCGGCGAATCTGTTCCACTCTGGGACTTCAGACTTGAGGGTGTCACTTCCCTGTCGGTTGATCTTCATAAGTACGGATACACGGCGAAAGGCGCAGGCGTCTTGTTGTATCGCGACAAACATCGACGTGCCGCACAGACATTCGTAACAGACAATTGGCTCGGCGGACTATACGGATCGTCGGGAATACTCGGCACCAAATCAGGAGGACCGATTGCATCCGCCTGGGCTGTCATGCGGCATCTAGGCGACATCGGATATCAAGAGTTGACCATGCGTGGTCGCCGTGCTGCGCAGCGCCTTGCCGATCACATCGAAGGTCACGAGCTGCTGACGTTGCGCTCGCGACCCGATTCGACTTTGGTGTCTTTTGGAACGCGACGTGACGACGAGTCGATTTACGCCATTGCCGACGAGTTACGAGCCAAGGGTTGGTATCTCGACCGACAGGGTCCTCCCCCGTCACTCCACGCCACCGTCAATGCTGTACATGAATCCGTCATGACGCAATTCCTTAGCGACCTGGACGACGCAGCACACAATGTGTCGACCACAGGGGCGACGGGTGGCACAAGTGCCTACGGCACCGTGGAGTAGGACTACTCTGGAGGCAGCCGATTGTCGCTTTGGGAGAGAGTCGCCGTGCATCCAGCATGGAGTCCGCCGAAGGAGCAACCGCCCCGGAACCTCTCAGGCAACCGGACCGAATGCGACAGGCGACGCTGGAAAGTGGGAACTTCGAATTCCCCACCGACGGGGAAAGCCCTTCATGGGTGAAGCTCTCAGGTGCAACAGACAGCTGGGGTGCCATAGCTAATACACAAGGCGGCACTCATGAGCGAACAACGGCACCCACACGAACTCTTCGAGTCATTTTCGACGCGTCACCTTGGACTCACTGACTCCGACCGACTCCAGATGCTCGGCACTATCGGCATGTCTTCGATGAGCGAGATGTTGAAGGCAACAGTTCCGGACAGCATCATGTTGAACGCACCGCTTGACTTACCTGAAGCAGTCGACGAACACAAGATTCATGCCGAGTTGCGTGAACTCTTTTCGAACGACAAGAAGCGACGCAGCTTCATCGGACAGGGCTACTACCCCACGATCTGTCCGCCCGTCATCAAGCGAAACGTGTTGGAGAACCCGGCTTGGTACACCGCGTACACCCCGTATCAGCCCGAGATCAGCCAGGGCCGACTCGAGGCTCTGCTGAATTTCCAGACGATGATCTCTGAATTGACCGGACTTCCCGTTGCCAATGCGTCGCTCCTGGACGAAGCCACTGCCGCTGCAGAGGCGATGACAATCTGTCGGCGACAGAGCAAGGCGACACACGATGTCTTCCTCGTCGACAGTGACACTCACCCTCAGACCATCAACGTGCTGCGAACACGTGCCGAAGCGATCGGCATCGATTTGCACATCAGTCCGATTACTGACTTCGAACTGGCGTCGGCGTTTGGCATGTTGATTTCCTGGCCGTCCAGTAGCGGCAACACTTCCCACCTGTCTGCCGTGACGTCCCTTGTGCAGTCAGCGCGCCAAATCGGCGTCGTGTCCGTGGCTGCGACAGACCTGCTTGCATGCACCCTGCTCACTCCCCCAGGTCAGATTGGCTTCGATATTGCCATCGGCTCCGCTCAACGCTTCGGAGTTCCCCTCTGGTTCGGTGGTCCTCACGCTGCGTTCATGTCGGTCCGCGACAATCACGCTCGCGCACTTCCCGGTCGTCTCGTAGGAGTCAGCATCGACACCGCCGGCCGTCCTGCGCTACGACTCTCACTTCAAACTCGCGAGCAACACATTCGACGTGAGAAGGCCACTTCTAATATCTGCACATCTCAGGCTCTACTAGCCAACGTGGCGGGCTTTTACGGCACGTACCACGGGCCTGATGGTCTCCGTGCAATTGCGCGTCGAGTGCACCATCACGCGACAAGTTTCGCTTCATCACTCGTCGCCTCAGGTTGGTCAATTCGTCATGACGAATTGTTCGACACTGTCGCTGTTCCGTGTGACGACGCCAAGCAAATCGTCGACAAAGCACGAGCAGCCGGATTTAATCTTCGACTCATCGATGCCTCCACAGTCGGCGTGTCGTTCGACGAACCGACAACCACCGAAGAAGTCAAGGCGCTGCTAGCAGTATTCGGCGCTTCACACACCTCCGGTTCAACACGTCTCAATAACGCTGCACTTCGAGCTGACGAATATATGCAGCAGTCTGTGTTTCACCGCCACCACTCAGAGACCGACATGCTTCGTCATCTCCGCCGTCTCGCTGACAAGGACCTTGCACTCGACAGGACAATGATTCCTCTCGGCTCCTGCACGATGAAACTGAACGCGACCAGCGAGATGGAACCGGTGTCCTGGGCCGAAATCACGGATCTGCATCCATTCGCCCCAGATGACGAGTCGACGGGATACCGCACTCTCGTGTCGCAACTAGAGGAGATGCTGTGCACTATCACCGGCTACGACGCCGTGAGCCTCCAGCCCAACGCTGGAAGTCAGGGGGAATTCGCAGGTCTACTTGCAATTCGCGCCTACCAACGCGCCCGTGGCGAAGCACAACGAGTCGTCTGCCTTATTCCGAGTAGCGCCCATGGAACCAACGCCGCGAGTGCAGTCATGGCGGGTATGCGTGTCGTCGTCGTGGGCTGCGACGACGAGGGAAACGTCGATGTGTCCGATCTGCGTCTGAAGATTGAGGAGCATCGCAACGAACTAGCCGCGCTGATGGTCACCTATCCCTCCACTCACGGCGTGTTCGAGGTGGCAATCAGCGACATCTGCGCGTTGGTGCACGATGCCGGAGGTCAGGTGTATGTCGATGGAGCGAACCTGAACGCTCTCGTCGCCGTCGCTCAACCAGGAAAATTCGGCGTTGACGTGAGTCACCTCAATCTGCACAAGACTTTCTGCATTCCTCATGGCGGCGGCGGACCCGGCGTCGGACCAGTTGCCGTTCGGGCGCACCTTGCTGACTTCCTCCCCGGACACCCTCTTGATGACCACAAAGGGGTCGGCCCAGTCTCAGCAGCACCGTTCGGATCTGCCGGCATTCTTCCGATTCCTTGGGTCTACATCAAGATGATGGGCGCACTGGGGCTTCGCCGAGCCACCGAAGACGCGATCTTGTCAGCCAACTACGTGGCACGTCGACTCGCTGATCACTTCCCCACTCTGTACACGAATGTGAATGGAATGGTCGCACATGAGTGCATCCTCGACATCCGGCCCGTGACTCGAGACACAGGTGTCACAGTCGACGACATCGCAAAGCGATTGATGGATTTCTGCTTTCACGCACCAACGATGAGCTTTCCAGTTGCCGGGACATTGATGGTCGAGCCCACCGAGAGCGAGTCGCTGCGCGAGTTAGACAGATTCTGCGAGGCGATGATTGCAATCGGCAAGGAGATTGATGCGGTGCGTCAAGGCACCTCAGTAGAGGAAAGTGCGCTCCGCCACGCTCCTCATACGGTAGAGGATCTCACTGAGGACTGGAATCGCAAATATTCACGCAGCGCAGCGCTGTATCCGGTGTCGTCACTTCGCACGCGTGGCTATTTCCCGCCTGTTTCTCGTATCGATGCCGCCCAAGGAGACCGAAACTTGGTCTGCACGTGCGCTCCCATCGAGGCGTATGAAACTGGTTTGGATGCAACTACCGTGTCGGCATGAGTGATCACTCGACCACAGCCCAGGCGAACAGCTTCGATGACTCGTCATCTTCCGGAGCTACCGAATCCAACGGGCAGGCGTACAACCCGTTAGCTGGTGTCGAGGCGCTTGCCGGATTGCTCTCGTCAATCGACATAGCTGCGCTCGCGTCAAATTCTTTCACCACCGGCAAGCGCGCCCTCGACGGTCTCATCACGACAGTCGAGAATTTTGCTTCCACGATCGACAATCTCAATCGCACCACCACCCGAATCAACAACCTCTTGGACGAGGTCGAAGAGCCGCTTCGACGACTGATGCCCCAGATCGCCGCAGGTATGAATTCGATGGCCACTCTTGGAGATGCGGTCTCCGCCCTCGGTGACCTCTCCAAACGACTAGGGCCTCTGACGCAACTTGCCGAAAATGCCGGCGGGCTGTTCCGATTGCGCTCAAACGGAAGTTCACAGACTCCACCAGCGTGACAGCTGTATGCAACTAACGCCTGTAGCTAGTACTCATTTCTTTGAGATGAACGGCGTTCTACACACTTCCCCGCTCAGCAAGGTTCCTCTGACATCGAGTGTGACGGTGTCGCCGACGGTCACCGTGGGATGACAGAGTGCCAATGCGATGCAGTGACCTAACGTCGGTGAGAAATTTCCACTGGTCACATGACCTACGACGTGCCCTTCATTGTCGAGAACTTCACATCCGTCACGCGCAGGTCGTCGCCCATCGATGGAGATGCCCCGAAGCACACGTACCGGGCCTGAAGACTTCTCCCGAGCCAGTGCATCACGACCGCGGAACGTGGACTTGCTCCAAGAAACGACCCATTCAAGACCTGCCTGCAGCGAGGTAATACCCTTCCCTAACTCATGACCGTGCAAGGGAAGGGCTGCCTCTAGTCGCAACGTGTCACGTGCACCTAGACCTGCAGGCACCGCACCTGCTTCGACCAGCAAATGCCAGATGAACCCACTTGAGGCCGCTGGAACTGCCAGCTCGAGACCATCTTCACCGGTGTAGCCAGTACCTGCAACGACACATGGCACGCCATGCACGTCGACTCGTGCCACTCGGAAGCGCCCGATAGCCGCACACTTTTCAGAGACTTTCGCCATCACCTCGCGCGCCTTCGGGCCTTGCAGAGCGAGCACCGCACGCATCGACGTGGTGTCGGAACCGCCGATCGCAGAACGCACGCCGTCGGTGTTCGATGCGTTCGGCATGACGTCGAACACATCGTCGGACAACCACCACACGATGATGTCGTCTGTCACCGACGCGTCCGATTCATCGAGCAAGTGCGTGTACTGCGCTCGACCGGGGGCAATCTTGCCTAGATCGTTCGTGAGAGTGCTTTGCAAGACGTCAAATGCATCTGACCCCTCCAGACGAACCGTGCCGAGGTGTGACACGTCGAAGAGCGCCGCCGATGTTCGGCACGCGGCATGTTCGACGAGCGTTCCGGACGGATACGCAAGGGGCATCTCCCAACCACCAAACGGGACCATCTTGGCCCCGAGTTCTCGGTGTACTGCATCGAGCGGAGAGTGCCTATTCGTCACGAGTTGATGGCGCGCTGCGCCTGAGATGTGCTTTCAGTCTGAAGTGAAATGATGTTGCTGTCGATCTCGTCGCGAACGCCCGACAGGGGTAACACATTCAGAACTCCCTGACCGCCGCGAAGGACGTCGATGAGATCGTCGCCATCACAGAGCAAGACCGAGTTTCCGTTGATGACTATGTGCGCAGACGTGATGTCAGTGTCGACATGGTCGCGAAGATAGGCGAATACATCGCGCACTGACTCAAGCCGAATGCCAGCATCAAGAAGTTTCTTGATGATCTTTAGTTCCAGCAAGTCGCGATACGTGTAAAGACGTCGGGTCCCGCTACCGGAAGCATCAGCTCCGCTCGGGCGAATCAAGTCAGTGCGTGCCCAGTAGTCCAGCTGACGATAGGAAATTCCGACGACCTGGGCAGCACGTGTGCCGCTGAACATTTGATCGAAACCGCCCATGCCGGACCCTCCTCTTCGCGGACCCTGGCAGTCCACTCAATGTGTCTACCAGCATCACAGCGAGGTAACTACACCGGTGTCAGTTGGCAATCAGCGCCCGAAGTCCTCCGGGTTGATGTTTTCAATGAAGTCCTTGAATTCTTCGAGAATCTCTTCGGACTCGTCGGTCCTCGGAGTTTCACCGACCTCACGCAAGATGTCCTCCGACGCAAAAATAGGACACTCGGCACGCACGGCTATCGCCACCCCGTCTGAGGGGCGGCACGAGATGACATGGGTTCCTGCCGCAGTCTCTAGATGCAGCTCTGCGTAATACGTACCTTCGATGACCTGCGTAATGCACACCTTCGAGATGATCACGTCGAGCCGCTGCAACGTCATCACGAACAGGTCATGAGTCAGAGGACGCGGCATTTCGGCGCCTTCAAGCGCGGTGTGAATACTCGATGCTTCGGGCGCGCCGATGAAGATGTCGAACTCTCGACGACTCCCCTCGATCTCACGAAGTCGCATCGCAGGCGTGTTGGCAAGTGGATCCAGGCGGATGGCCACGATCTCGATTCCTTTCACGTCATCGGCCATCGGTCAACCGCTGCACTTCCTTGGCTAAGAGCGCGAGCCTCAAACGACCGCCGAGGGTGATGAACTCATCAAGCATCGCGAGCGCTTCGTCACGTGAGCCTGGATTTCTCTGACGCAGGAGAGGAAGAATTCGTTGCTCGAACAGTGTCACCTCTTTGTCTGAAGCGAGTTTCCACGCGCGCAAGTGTCGGATGTCGATCCCCAATTCCTGGAATCGTTGGGCCGCACGTGCGATCTCGATTGAGTTCTGGTCGAAAAAGGTCGTGTCACCGACATCATGGCCATCGACGAGACCCGCCGCCTCGAGGCCCTTCAGCATCTCCTCTGCGATCGAATATTGAGACAACACTTCGTCTCGAGGAAGCGACTCCGTCTTGTCTGCATGTGTCTTTGCCTCGCGACGAAGAGCTCGCCGATCGGCTTCCGGTGCGACAGGATCTTGTTCGACAATTGTCGCAATCGCTCCTCGTGGCACTGTTGCCCTCGCAGCCGGGTGACCCGATGCCCTGATTTCTCCGGTGTCAGGGGACGACGCATATTCACGCGTGATGTCACCACTCTCGTCTAGTCGGTCTCGGATTACTCGCAGCGGAAGGAAGTTCTCTCGCTGCTCTCTCAAAATGAACCTGAGGCGTTCGACTTCTGAGGCACTGAATTTTCGGTATCCAGATGGCGTACGTTCAGGTTCGATGAGACCTTGACTCTCGAGGAAACGAATCTTCGAGATAGTGATATCTGGAAATTCGTCCAGCAGAAGTGCGAGCACTTCCCCGATCGAGAGATAGTTGCGATCCGTCATCACAAGTCCTCTGGGTTTTCGAGGAACACCAGTCGAAATTTCCCGACCTGCAATTCATCTCCCTGTGCAAGTTCACCATCGTCGACTCGACGTTGGTTCACGTATGTGCCATTGAGCGAGCCCATGTCTTTCACTCGATGAACCCCCGCGACCACATGTATCTCGACATGACGTCGAGATACCGTGATGTCATCAAGCACTATGTCACTGTCGGGATGACGACCGACACAGGTCACGTCTTCACGTAAGACATAGTGCTCACCCGAGGCCTCACCATCGCGAACGACCAGGATGGCGTTGCCACGAGGAATCTCATTCAGATCCACCTGTACGTCATCAAAAGATCCCGGCGCGTCAAGTAGAGGGTCGACCTTTGCGAGCGTGATCGTGCGATCCTCGACAGTGTCCAGCACTGTTCCGCATGCAGAACAGAACACCGATACCGGTGGGTTTCTATGCCCACACCGATTGCAGAACACGTAGGACACTGTCAGCCACCAATGAGCGCCGAGTATCCGGCGGCATCTAGCAGACCAGTTTCAGACAGCTGGCTACATTCGATCTCACAGATCCAACCGTCACCGTAGGGATCTGAGTTGAGCAGTTCCGGGCGGTCGTTCAACATCTCGTTGACTGAAGTGATCACACCTTCGAACGGTGCATAGACATCGTTGACAGACTTGGTGCTCTCAATTTCGCTGATGCTCGCATTCGCCTCGATACGCGAGCCCACCTGCGGCAGTTGCACAAAGACCACATCGCCCAGAGCATCTTGGGCGTAGTCAGTGATTCCGACTCGCACCGTGGATCCGGCAATCGCGACCCATTCATGGTCGGAGGTGTACTTCAGATCTTGAGGAACGTTCACAGACCTTCACGG
>DAIOTI010000022.1:0-8354 GCA_036752105.1 Ilumatobacteraceae bacterium
CTGAATTGCGGTGTTGAGCCTGAGGACCTCGTCGTTGTAGAACTGCCGCGCATAAGCCACGCGACTTTCAGTCTCTGCCAACTGCTCTTGCAGTGCGAGGAAGTTCTGGTTCGCCTTCAGATCGGGATAGGCCTCGGAAAGAGCAAAGAGCTGCCTGAGCGCACCGGAAACCATGTTGTCGGCAGATGCCTGAGCCTGAGGTGACGGAGCTGCGGTCAGCGCCGATTGGCGCGCCGTGATGACGGCGTCGAGCGTGGACCTCTCGAACTGTGCGTACCCCTTCACCGTTTCGACAAGATTCGGGATGAGGTCAAGACGCCGACGCAACTGCACATCGATCTGTGACCACGCATTGTCGACCTGCGCTCGTCGACGAACCAAGGAGTTGTACAGAAGCACGAATGCAAGAAGGAGCACCACTATGACTGCGACGACAATCCATGCGGTCATGTCACTCGAGTCCTTTCCCGGGAACCGCGCAAGAAGCGGCCCTCGAATCTCTTCAGCATACGGGGCACTCGTACTGCGGAGCCGGCAGCAGCCTCGATATCCAGAGCACGTCGGTAGAGAACCTCATAACGCGCCGCCAATTCGTCCATTGAATGCTCACGAGCTCTGGCCTGACCGGCTTCGACCAAACGGTGCGCCAACGTTTCATCATCGAGAACACGAGAGAGTGCAGCTGCAAGTTCGTCGGAACGTCCAGGTTCTACGAGCAGTGCGTCCACCTCGTGTGTTGCCACATTCTGATAGCCGTCCAGATTGCTGGCGACAACCGGGGTCGTAGCAGCCATCGCTTCGAGCAAGACGATGCCGAATGACTCACCATGAAGCGACGGTGCACAGAACACGCTTGCGGACTGGAGGCGTCGAACCTTTTCGTCGTCAGAGATTCTCCCCAACCATTCGATCCGTGAATCACCCGCATACTGGGCACGCAGTCGTCCGGTATCAGGGCCATCGGAAGCCACCCACAATGTGACGTCGGTGGGCAGTCGGTCCATCGCCTGCAACAAGACGTCCAGTCCCTTGCGGGGCTCATGTCGTCCGATGAAGAAGATCGCACGCTTCTCACGCGTATATGCGGCCGTGGCGGGTCGCTCGTATTGGTTCAGTTCGATGCCGTTGAACAACACCTCGTATTCACCTGGAAAGAATTCGCTCACTAGTTGAAGTGCATCTTTCGACACGACGCAACGCACGTCGAGCCGCGACACGAAATGATTGAGAGGACGCCGGAACACTTTGTACCCCGCCGAGTTGCCAGCCATGTGAAACGTCGCCACGATCGGCGCAAGTTTCACGAAGACGGCCGTCTGCGTCGGTCCTGGGGCGAAGGGTTCATGCAAGTGCAAGACGTCGAATGCCTCATCGTTCAGCGCTCGGATCGTTCGCAATGCAGCCGACGGATCTGGCGCAAGCGGTGCGATTGAACCATTTGCCGATGTGGGCAGACTGTCGCCAAGTGGAGTCACGAATGATGCGGGTGGTGGACCATCGCAGGGCCCGAGCACCCGCACTTCATGTCCGCGTGCACGCAGACTTCGCGCCAATCCGAGCACCTGATGTTGAACACCACCAGGAATGGTGAGGCTGTACGGGCATACCATGCCGATGCGCAACATCGTTGCGGCTCCGCCGACCTGTGGTGTCGAGGCCGACGCATCGTCAGGCCTGTCAGCACTCATGAGCCCACACGGTAGGCGCAGAACGAGGAAATCGCGCCAAGTGGAGCCCCAATTCGGCGAACTACGGTGACATCCATGACGAATGCACCGCGCAAACCAGCGCTTTCATTGATCGCCACACCAACGAAGCGTCGAGCAATCATCGACCTGGCGGTTCAAGCCGACGAGCGCGGGTTCAGTGGCCTCGCCCTTCCGAGTCTGGGCGGAACGATGGGGCTTGCGGTGTCTCTTGCGCACTCCACTCACACGATTCGGTTCTGGACGTCGATCCAACCGATCTATTACAGCCACCCGGTCGAGACGGGCAACATCGCAGCCCACATCAACGAGGTCTCCGACGGTCGCTTCGCACTCGGATTGGGCGTGAGTCACGGTCCTGTCGTCAAGCGACTGAATGTGAGTACTGGCAAGCCATTGACTGACATCGAAACATACGTCACAGCAATGAAGGCAAACGAGAAATCGTCCGGCTCCCTACCTCCCGTGTACCTAGCGACACTTCGGGACAAGATGCTGTCGCTTGCCTCACGCGTCGCTGATGGAGCAATCTGGGCGAATGCGTCGCGCAGTCACATGGCGACGCAACTTTCTTCACTCGAATCACACCAAGCGAAGTCGATGTTTCTCTCGAACATGATTCCGACTGTCATCGACGACGACCGTCTCGCCGCCGATGCAGTGAACAGGCGGACGTTGATGGGTTATGTCATCTTGCCGAACTACCGCAACTATTGGCGGAGCGCCGGGTACATCGAAGAAATGGACAGCATCGAGACATCACTGGCAGCTGGTGACAAAGATGCCGTGCTTGCGGCAATGAGCGACCGGTGGTTACACGACTGCACACTCGGTGGCAGTGCGTCCTTCGTACGAGACGGACTTGAGGCCTGGTTCGATGAAGGCATCACCCCGATTGCCGTCATGTCTTCGACGACTGGCGGCCAGGTGAAAGCTATTGGCGAGCTCTTCGACGCCTATTCCTGAGGTGCCGTGTGCGGATAACCAGGGTCTGAGGGCCAATTAGGTTGAAACAGGTGCCATTGTTCAGGTGCTCGCCGGATGAGTTTCTCGAGTTGCCCGGCCAGGTCCTGTGTGATTCGGGCGACGTCGAAACGAAGCGAATCGCCGCGCGACATGTCGAGCCCTTCGCTCACGACGGCATGATGCCCGTCAGTGCGCTTGGTGAAGTACACCGCAGTCGGCAGCACTGTTGCTCCTGAACGCAAACCAAGCATCGCTGGACCAGCAGGAAGAGTCGTGCGTTCACCGAAGAAATCGACCGACACGCCTCCCCCTTGTATGTCGCGATCACAGAGCAGACACACAATCTCGTTCGCACGCAAAGCCGACAACACACTCGGCGCGGCAGACGGGCCCAATGGAACAACATTCATACCCAATTCGCTTCGTAGGTTCGTGAACCACTCGAACAACTCAGGAGGCTGAAGGGCCTCGACGACCACGGTCAACTTGTGTCCTCGGTCGGCCATCCACCGACCGGCCCATTCCCAGCCGCCGAGATGTGGCAAAGCGAGAATGACGCCCTTCCCTCTCTCGAGCGCCGCCTCGATGTTGGCAAAGCCCTCGACGCTGAACATCTTGTCGACGTAACGAGAAGACAGATCGGGCAATCTGAAGCTCTCGAGGTAGTACCGCACATAGCTGTCGAAAGCTTGTTGAGCCATCCGTCGACGTTGTAACCCGCCGACGCCAGGAACCACCCGCGACAAGTGCCGCTCAAAAATGGCTCGCTTGTCTCGAAGCGACAGAGCGATTGTCGGTGCGAGAAGTGCTGAGGTGTTCTGTGCGACAAACGCGGGGGTTAGCCGAGCGACGAGCGATCCGAATCTGTAGCCGCCGACCGTTACTGCCCCTCCGAGAGTGCGCTTTCGATCAGTGCCGTGTTGAGCCATTTCTCCCACCACGTGCCGACATGCGCCTCGAGGTGTGGCGCCGGGTTGCTCGCGAACTGAACCGTTCTTGGCGCTGCACTCTGCGACGAGATCTTTCATCTCGCTTTGCTTGCGTCGAGTTCGAGACCTCGGCTTGTTTCCACACCATCAGAAAACGTTGCACCACCGTCAACGTCGTGAGTGCAAGCATCAACCACATGATCGGCAGGAAAAGGGAGTCGAACAGCAGGCCCACGCACAACAGAACGATTCGCTCTGCACGTTCCATGAGTCCGCCCTTTGCATCGAGACCGAGTGCCTCCGCCTTTGCACGCTGATATGAGATCAGCGATGACATGGTCTGGACAGCAAACGGCAGAACTGCCGCGTGAGCTCCGAATTCACTTCCGAAATACCATGCGACGCCGCCCATCAAGATGGCATCAGTGAGACGGTCCATGACTGAATCGAAATAACTACCGCGTTGACTCGCGTCGTTGCCTGCTTTAGCGACAGCACCATCGAGCATGTCGGGTAACGCGGCAAGAATGACAAGCACCAACCCGCCTCGCGTCGCACCGGCACCTATCGCGACCGCTGCTCCGCACGAAATGACGACCCCGAGAATTGTGAGATGGTCTGGCGACATTCCGATCCGACGAAGGAAGACTCCGACGGGTCGCACGGCCTTTTCGATTGGAGTGCGAAAGCGCCTGTCGAACATCGTCGGAACGCTACTCGGGTCTGTTGCTTGATGCGTCGGGCGCGCTGGTTTGGGTGTCAGGATTGGCTTCGACGAGGCACTCAACGACACGTCCATCGACTGCGTCGATGAGCACTAGTCCTCTTCGGGTGGGCGGATCTTCTGAGCTGTAACAAAACATGCGCCACGTCGGTCGACTGCGCACTCCTCGCCACACTTGTTGGGCCGATGCATGCCCGACCGCGAACCCCACGGCACGTGTCGCGCGCTCGAGAGCGTCCTTTTCGTCGACAGTCATTCGCCATCCGCTCAACAAGCTGTACGAGCCAACGACGCCGAGGATGAGTGCCGCGACGACGTAACCGTCATTTACCAATGGCGAATCTCCGTTTGCGGTCAGATAGACAGACACGCAGATCGCTGCAAGCAAGAGATACAGATAACCGGGTATTCGTCGTCTGCTGTTGTCAGGAAACTTATATGCGCCGACAAAGTCGACTGCGTTCAGATCGTCAGGAAGTTGGTCACGGATGTCATCACTGGTCATGGCCTTACCTCTTTTGCTGCATGTCAGGCCACGCATCACGGATGCGTCGTGCTGACTCGTCGAGTGCTTCCGGAAGCGTGCGCGTGTTGGCTATTACCGTCATGAAATTCGTGTCTCCATCCCAACGGGGAACGACATGGATATGCAAGTGTTGCGAGACACTTCCACCAGCTGCGGATCCGAGGTTTATTCCCACGTTGATTGCATGTGGTGCATGCGACACTCGTAGTGCCAACGTTGCATCCGTGACCATTGCCCACAGTTCGGACGTCTCGTCGGCCGTCAAGTCTTCGAGATTTCCCACCTCGCGATAGGGCAAGACCAACACGTGCCCCGAGGCATACGGAAAAGCGTTCATGATCGCGAAAGCATGGGTGCCCCGACGGACGATGTGGGTCATCTCGTCGCTCAACCCCGAATTCAAGATGTCAGTGAACACAGACGCGCCGCCCGACCTTGAACCCGACACAGCCCCCCGTATGTATTCAGAACGCCAGCCGTTCCACAGTTGCTCAAGACCCATTTGTCTGCGTCACTTCAGTCTTGTGATGCCGCGGCGACATCTGAAGCCAGTCGTCGGATGAAATCATCGACAGTGACTCCTCGTTCCACTTCTCCACCACGAGGATTGACTCCGACAGTGCCTGCCGCCACGTCATCATCGCCCACGACTAACACGTACGGAATCTTCTCGACCTTTGCCGTTCGGATGCGCTTTCCAAGTTGGTCGTCTGCAGCTGCCTTGTCAACGCGATAACCGTCGGCAATGAGTCGTTCGACGACCTCGTGGGCATATTGCTCGTGAGATGCAGCCACCGGCAACACTCGAACTTGAACCGGCGCCAACCACGTGGGAAAGGCCCCCGCATAATGCTCGAGCAAGACACCGAAGAAGCGTTCCACCGACCCGAACAAGGCTCGGTGCAACATGATGGGGCGATGTCGCTGCGAGTCCGAGCCGACATATTCGAGTTCGAAACGTTCAGGCAGGTTGAAGTCGCACTGAATGGTGCTCAATTGCCATTTGCGCCCGATGGCATCGCGAACATCGATGTCGATCTTCGGTCCGTAGAACGCAGCGTCGCCTTCCTTGACCTTGTATTCGACACCATGTCGGTTCATCGCTTCTCGCAATGCGACCGTGGCCTTGTCCCATATTTCATCACTGCCGACAGACTTCTGCGGGTCGCGCGTCGACAAGTTGAATTCGAAATCCTCGAATCCGAATCGCCGCAACACCGAGATGACAAAGTCGAGCAACGACGTGATTTCATCGGACAACTGCTCTTCAGTGCAGTAGATGTGACTGTCGTCCTGGGTGAAACCACGAATTCGCAAGAGGCCATGCAGCGTTCCTGCACGCTCGTATCGATACACCGTGCCCAATTCAAAGAGTCGTAGGGGCAATTCGCGATAACTGCGCTGACGACTACGGAAGATGAGACAATGCATCGGGCAGTTCATCGGCTTCATGTAGTAGACGCCGTTGTCCATCTCCATCGGCGGGTACATGCCGTCTGCGTACCAACCAAGGTGGCCGGAGGTGTCGAAGAGGTTCGCATTGGCAAGATGCGGCGTGTACACGAACTGATAATCACCCTGCTGATGACGAAGACGGCTGTAGTCCTCCATCAGTTTGCGAACGATTGCACCCTTCGGGTGCCACACTGCAAGGCCGCCACCAAGTTCGGTGGGGAACGACAGCAGGTCAAGTTCCGCGGCGAGCTTGCGGTGGTCGCGCTTGGCTGCTTCCTCGAGCCTGGTGAGATGCTCTTTCAACGCCGTGGAACTTTCCCACGCTGTGCCGTAGATGCGCTGCAACATCGGGCCCTTCTCGTTCCCTCGCCAGTACGCGCCTGCCACCTTCATCAACGCGAAGTGTCCGAGTTTGCTCGTGGACGGAACATGAGGTCCGCGACACAAGTCGACAAAGTCGTCAGAGTTTCGATACACGCTGATGGTGTCGCCGCCACCCACTTCACCAGCATCTGCACCATCTGCCGCGCCACCTCGAACCCTCTCGATGATCTCGCACTTGTACGGCTGACCAGAAAAGAGGGCTAGGGCTTGATCGACATCGACTTCAGAACGAGTGAATGGCTGGTCTGCAGCGATGATGTCGCGCATGCGCGCTTCGATTGCGGCCAGGTCTTCCTCACTGAATGTACGACCATCTGGCAGGGCAAAGTCGTAGTAGAAACCGTCTTCGATCGCGGGTCCGATGCTGAAATGTGCGCCTGGGAACAGCTGCAACACTGCTTGCGCGAGGACGTGTGCAGTCGAATGGCGCAACACGTGCCGACCGGCATCGGAGTCCGCCGTTACGAGAGCGACGGAATCACCGTCAGAGACAGTCGACGACAGGTCTGCGTCGGCACCGTTGATGAGCCCCGTGATCGCTGCCTTGGCGAGCCGGGGGCCAATGGACGCTGCGACGTCGAACAAGGTCGACCCTGTCGGCAGCGAACGAGCTGAACCGTCGGGAAGCAAGACTGAGATCTGCGACATGCGATGAGCAGTCTACGGATTGTGGGTTCAGGCTGTGGGTTGCATTTGGCGCGCATCTCGTCCACTCGGGATGTTTTCGAGCGATGCATCGCCGTCTTGCCCGGGTACCACGGCGCGGGCCGTCTCTATGGACTCTGACTTCTTCGTTGCGTACACATTTCGATACTGCTGCCCGGTGAGTTCGCGAATTTCGAACATCACTTCGTCGGTGAGCTCTCGAAGCACCATGTGGTCTTCGGAACGGTCGAGATAACGCGACACATCGATTGGCCTTCCGATACGGATAGTGACCTCGCGGAAGAACTTCGGCATGATCTTGTCTGGTGGCTGGATTTCTCGTGTACCGACCACTCCTACCGGAATGAGCGGACAACCGACGCGCAGGGCAAGTCGTGCGGCACCTGTGTGACCTTTGTACAGCATTCCATCTCGCGAGCGTGTTCCCTCTGGGAAGATTCCGAACAACTCACCCCGACGCAAAACCATCTCTGCTGCGTCGAGTGCCGCAGCACTTCGCTCTCCTCCAGAACGATCGATAGGAATCATGCCCATCATCGGGAAAAGAACTTTCGTCTTCCATGAGTCCATGTACTCGGCTTTACCGACGAAACTGATTTCACGTCGAGCCTGCAGCATGAGAAAGGCGGAATCAAGGAACGACACGTGGTTCGGACAAAGAACCGCTGCGCCGATGTCTTTGATGGCGTCAAAGCCCTCGAGGTTGAACCGCCAGAGTCGATTTGCGACAGGAAGCACGACGCGGCGAGCGCGCCTCTGAGCAGCTCCGGCGCCTAAGAAGTGTCGGTTGTTCTGCGACATGTAGACACCTCCCTGTAGCCGTGATTGATTCGTCAGGATAAACGAGCAACGGCACGTTGACCACAGGTAAGACTGACGTCACACGCCAGATTTAGTGCTTATTTCTTCACTTTTTGTCAAAGCTCACGCCGTGTTGAACAAGGCTCACGCCGTGTTGAACAAGGCTCACGCCGTGTTGAACAAGGCTCACGCCGTGT
>DAIOTI010000022.1:8454-12295 GCA_036752105.1 Ilumatobacteraceae bacterium
GCTCACGCCGTGTTGAACAAGGCTCACGCCGTGTTGAACAAGGCTCACGCCGTGTCAGTTCAGGCTCACGCCTAGCAAGGCCGCAGCATCGCTCACGTCACTGCCCGCAGCCGCTGCTTCATCGATGACTCTCAGTGCACCGGGTGTGTCGAGGTCGTCGTCTAGACGAGCCCTCACGTCTGAGAGCACTCCCGCTCCCCCAGAACCTCCCTTGCTCGCCAACCACGACTGAAATCGTCGACGTGCCGCGGGCATGCGCTCGTCGTTCCATTCCCACTCGCGCCGATAGTGGTTCGCGATGATGCACAGACGAATTTCTCTGGGATCCCACTGTTCACGCAACTTGTCCACGAACACCAGATTGCCGAGACTCTTCGACATCTTGTGCCCGTCCTTGAACACCATGGCGACATGCATCCAATGCTTGACGAAGGGCTGACCCGTGGCTGCTTCGGATTGCGCTCGTTCACATTCGTGATGCGGAAAGATGAGGTCACTGCCACCACCATGGAGATCAATGGTGGTTCCCAACTCGCGTAGTGCCAATGCGGAACATTCGATGTGCCACCCCGGGCGCCCCGCACCCCACAGCGCATCCCAACTCGGTTCGTCGTCTGCAGAGGGATGCCACAACACGAAATCAAGTGGATGCTTCTTGTGTGGGTCCTCGACATTTCCACCTCGCTCACGGGCAAAGTCGATCATCTGCTCGTGTGAGTAATTCGACACCGAACCGAACGAGTCGAATTTGGTGACATCGAAGTACACCGATCCACCGGCGGTATAAGCAAAACCTCGGTCGAGCACCATTCCGATGAAGCCACGTATGTCTGAGATGGCCGACGAGGCTCGAGGTGCGCTGTACACAGGCAATGTCTCGAGTGCTTCCATGTCTCTATTGAATCGGCCCTCCTCGCCTGCCGCGAGATCGAGGTAGTGCACTCCCAACTCGCGCGCCTTCGCAAAGAGCGGATCGTCGACATCGGTGACGTTGCGCACGCAGCGCACTTGATGGCCAAGATCAATGAGACGGCGCTGCAACACGTCGTAGAAAACGAACGTCGAAGCATGCCCCAAGTGCGTGGCGTCATATGGGGTGATGCCGCACGTGTACATCAGCACGGTCGGGCCAGGCTCGAAGGCGACGATGTCTCGTCGCGAAGTGTCGTAGAGACGCATTGTCATCGGCGACTCACGTCAGGACGGACGTGCCTCTCGCGGGTCTCCCTTGATGCCCGTGAGCTTGGGTGCGACGCGTGTCTTGTAGCGAATGTTCAACTGAAGCAGTACTGCGGTGAAAGCTTCGATAGCCGTCGCATTCGAGAGCTCACCCGCGTCAAGTGGGCGACATCCCGGAATCTGCGAGACGATGGCAGCCGTCTTGGCGGTGGCGTCTGCATCGTCTGAGCAGATGAGCACATCGCTGTCGATAGGTGATCCGAGATGACCAAGTTCTTTTGCTGGAAGATGATGAAAAGCAGCGACCACTCGGCAACGGGGCACCGCCGCCTGCACATGCGCTGCGACACTTCCACGCGGAGGAAGCAGCGGTTGAAACTCATGACCGACGCGCACAAGGGCGTTGGCCATGCTGATGACGACTTTGCCCGCCAATTGATCTTCGTATTCGGTGGCAGTGGTGGCCGCTGAATCCCACGGGGTCGCCAACACCACGACGTCGCACGATGCCGCCGCATTGTTGTCCCCGGCCTCGATGCCAGTGCCCAACTGGGGCCACTTGCCTTTCATCTGTTCGACCACTTCGAGTGCACGATCTTTTGATCGGGAGCCGACGACGACGTGATATCCGACCGATGCCAACCTGGCGCCCAATGCACTTCCGGCAGGACCAGTTCCTCCGAGGATTCCGATACGCATGGGTGAGAGCCTTACACAAACACCCCTTCCCCACTACGGTCAGATACATGGGAATCCTCGACGGTAAGCGTCTCGTCATCACCGGCGTACTGACCGATGCGTCACTCGCCTTCGGAGTCGCACAGATGGCACAGCGCGAAGGTGCAACCATCGTGCTGACTGGCGCGGGTCGCGCGCTCTCTCTCACTCAACGAACTGCGCGACGCCTCGACACGCCGGCCGATGTCTTTGAGTTCGATGTCACAGTCGACGAGCACATCACTTCGGTGCGCGAACACGTTGCATCGTCGATGGGCGCGGTCGACGGCGTGTTGCACTCCATCGGATTCGCACCTGAGGTGTGTCTGGGTGATGATTTCCTTGCGGCCCAATGGAGTGATGTCGCCGTGGCAATGCAGATTTCTGCATACTCGCTGAAGACGATGGCGGACGCGTTTCTTCCTCTCATGAGCAAGGGAGGCTCCATCGTGGGGCTTGATTTCGATAACACCGTTGCATGGCCGGCGTACAACTGGATGGGCGTTGCCAAGTCGGCACTCGAATCGACGAGCCGTTATCTCGCCAAGGAACTGGGCCCCCGCGGGATTCGTTGCAATCTGATTGCGGCCGGACCGATTCGCACGATGGCGGCGAAGTCGATTCCTGGGTTCAAGAAGTTCGAGGACGTCTGGGATGATCGCGCACCACTTGGATGGGACGTGAACGATGCCGACGCAGTCGCACGCGCTTGTGTAGCGCTCATGTCTGACTGGTTTCCTGCGACGACCGGCGAGATCATCCATGTTGATGGCGGGTACCACGCCGTCGGTGCGTGACGCTGCGCCATGACCAACCGTCTGGTCTCGTCGGCGTCGCCGTATCTGCGCCAGCACAAGGACAACCCGGTCTCATGGTTCGAATGGGGCGCTGACGCGTTCGCTGAAGCGAAGACGCGCAACGTTCCGATACTCCTGTCGGTCGGCTACTCGGCTTGTCACTGGTGCCATGTGATGGCGCACGAATGCTTCGAAGACCAGGACGTCGCGTCAGTCATGAATTCACTGTTCGTCAACGTCAAGGTCGATCGCGAGGAGCGTCCAGACGTCGATGCGATTTATATGGACGCCGTGCAAGCGATGACCGGGCGTGGCGGTTGGCCGATGACGGTGTTTCTCACACCAGACGGCGAACCCTTCTACGGAGGGACGTACTTTCCGAAGAGCACGTTTCTCCAATTGATGGCGGCCATCGACGATGTCTGGCGCAACAAGCCAGACGACGTTCGCCACAACGTGGACGCGCTCCTCGATTCCCTTCGTCGCACCGAGAACATCAAACCGACGACCGACGACAGACCGCGAGAGGCGCTGTCGCTCGCGGTGCAGACCTTGTTGTCCAACTTCGACCCTGAATGGGGTGGTTTCGGATCGGCACCGAAGTTTCCCTCGACGTTCGCTCTCGATCTTTTGATGCGTGCCTACTTGGAACTCTCTTCTCAGCAAGTGGCAGATCAGCCGTCGGTCACATCTCAACAAGCACGCGAGATCGAGATCGCAGTGTGCACGACTCTCAAGTCGATGGCTGCTGGGGGAATACACGATCACCTTGGGGGCGGCTTTTCGAGGTACAGCGTCGACGAGAGATGGCTCGTCCCGCATTTCGAAAAAATGTTGTACGACCAAGCACTGTTACTGCGGGTCTATGTTCATGCGTGGCAGGTCTTCAACATCGAAGATTTTCGCTACGTGGCCGAGGAACTCGTCACGTACGTGTTGCGTGACTTACGTCATCAAGACGGAGGATTCTTCAGCGCAGAGGATGCAGATTCTCTCGACCAGGATGGCCACTCTCACGAAGGTGCTTTCTACACCTGGACCGCTGATGAGATTTCCGTCGTGCTCGGCGGCGACGCGCAAGAGGCTTGCGCATGGTGGGACATCACGCCGGCCGGCAACTTCGAAGGGCGATCGATTCCCAACCGCAT
>DAIOTI010000023.1:0-11903 GCA_036752105.1 Ilumatobacteraceae bacterium
CCGGAGACACGTCGGCCCGCGAGCGTCAGGCACTCGCACGCCAGCCACCTGACTTGCTCATCACCACGCCAGAGAGTCTGTATCTCATGCTCACGTCGGCTGTGCGCGAGACGCTCACCAATGTCGACACCGTCATCATCGATGAAATACATGCACTTGCGCCCACCAAACGTGGCGCGCATCTCATGCTCAGTCTCGAACGCCTCGAGGAACTGACAGCGACACCACCACAACGCATCGGCTTGTCTGCGACTCAGAGACCATTAGAAGAAGTCGCCCGTTTTCTGGGTGGGCAGAGTGGCGGAGCGCAGCGACCAGTGACAATCATCGACACTGGAATTCGGAAACCACTTGATGTGTCGGTCGTCGTGCCTGTCGACGACATGGGGCGCCTCGGTTCAGAGAGCACCGAACTACGAAGTGGTCCGGCTACAGCGTCGCTGTCACCTCGGCGCACGAGCATCTGGCCGAGTATCTACCCTGAGATTCTCAAGCAGATCGAAGAGCATCGCAGCACGATCATCTTCTGTAACGCACGACGCCAAGCCGAGCGCTTGGCTGCGCAACTAAATGAACTGCATCGCGATCAGATGGCTAATGCGCCCGGCAGTGACGCAACTTCTGACAGCGAAGTGGCTTCCGGTGGTGCTGACGAACTCGTGAAAGCACACCATGGTTCATTGGCTCGTGAACAGCGCGTCGTCATTGAGGATCAATTGAAACGCGGTCAGCTAAAGGCCATCGTCGCGACCAGCAGTCTCGAGCTCGGCATCGACATGGGCGCTGTCGACTTGGTGATACAAGTCGAGTCACCTGGCGCCGTCAGTCGTGGACTTCAACGTATCGGTCGTGCCGGTCACCAAGTGGGTGAGCCAAGTGCCGGCACGGTCTATCCGAAGCATCGCCACGATCTTCTTGAGTCAGCAGTGGTGGTGCGACGAATGCTCGATGGGGCCGTTGAATCGACTGCGTACCTACGCAATCCGCTCGATGTGTTGGCCCAGCAGATCATCGCTCACTTGGCAATTGCGGGCGATGTGAAAGTGGAAGACCTCGTGTCTCTGGTGCGGCGATGTGCAAATTACGCAGACCTCACAGATGACGTGTTTCACGGCGTGCTCGATCTGCTCAGCGGTCGCTACCCGAGTGAGGAGTTCAGCGAATTGAAACCACGCATCGTGTGGGATCGCATCGCCGGCACGGTGCGGGCTCGCGACGGAGCGCAGCGACTTGCTGTCATCAACGGCGGAACTATTCCGGACAGAGGGTTGTTCGGTGTCTTTCTGCCAGACGGCACGAGGGTCGGCGAGCTCGACGAAGAGATGGTCTACGAGTCACGTCCCGGTGAGACATTCCTACTCGGTGCAAGTACGTGGCGAATCGAGGACATCACGTTCGAGCGCGTCATTGTCACGCCGGCACCGGGCGAACACGGAAAGATGCCGTTTTGGCACGGAGACAGAATCGGTCGACCTGTCGAGTTGGGTCGGGCGTTCGGTGAATTCCTCCGTACCATCCGCGAACTCGAACCAAGCGTCGCGCTAGGTGTGCTTGCTGAGCGCCATTGTCTTGATGAGCGAGCTGCATCAAATGTGTTGCAGTATCTCGACGAACAGGTCGAAGCCACCGGGGTGGTGCCAGATGATCACACGATCGTTGTCGAACGATTTCGCGACGAGATCGGTGACTGGCGTGTGTGCATTCACAGTCCGTTTGGAACACCCGTGCATGCACCGTGGGCGATGGCAATCGAGAAACACTTTGTCGAAAAGTTCGACATGCGCATCGAGACAATGTGGGGTGACGACGGCATTGTGTTGCGACTTCCTGAGGCCGTCGACGACCTGAGTGTCGAAGAGTTTCTCTTTGATCCTGAGCAGGTGCGAGACATCGTGGTCGAAGCAGTTCCGCAGACGTCCCTGTTTGCGGCGCGCTTCCGTGAGTGTGCTGCGCGTGCGTTGTTGTTGCCTCGCCGTCGGCCAGATCAGCGGACTCCGTTGTGGCAACAACGTCAGCGCGCTGCAGACCTCTTGGCCGTGGCAGCGAAGCACCCCACGTTTCCCATGTTGCTCGAGACGAGTCGGGAATGTCTGCAGGATGTGTTCGACCTTCCAGCCCTGCAGGGCATCCTTGGTGCGCTTCGCTCCCGCACTATTCGCATCGTCAGTGTCGACACACCGAAAGCGTCACCTTTTGCACAAAGTCTCTTGTTCAATTGGGTCGCGTCATACATGTACGAAGGTGACGCACCTTTGGCTGAACGTCGAGCCGCGGCGCTTGCGCTCGACCGGGACTTGTTGAACAGCCTTCTTGGAGCCGAGGAGCTTCGTGAGTTGCTCGATCGAGAAGCCATCGCCGATGTCGAGCTTGATTTGCAGTGTCTGTCTGAGCATCGGCGAGCCCATTCGGCCGACGAGTTGCACGATGTGCTTCGCAAGGTGGGCGATCTCGCAATTGCAGATGTTCGTGTTCGTTGTGACGGACCAGCTGACGCATGGCTTGCCGACTTGATGTCGGTTCGTCGGGTCATCTCGGTGCAATTGGCTGGTGAAGAACGATTCATCGCAGCCGAAGACGCAGCTCGCTACCGCGACGCATTCGGCTGTGCCCTGCCACTTGGCTTGCCGATGGCGTTCACCGAGCCCGTTGCTCATCCGCTCGATGATGTGGTCGCACGATTCGCGCGAACCCACACTCCTTTTGTCACCAAGGCGGTGGCGCAGCGATTCGGTATCACCATCGAGCGGGCAGCGGGCCCTTTGATGGCACTTGAGTCTGCGGGACGTCTGGTGAGAGGCGAGTTCCAACCTGACGGCACCGAACGTGAGTGGTGCGAAGCCGACGTTCTGCGAACGCTTCGTCGCCGATCGCTCGCGCGCCTGCGCAAGGAAGTAGAGCCGGTGGAGCAGGCTGCACTTGGCAGGTTCTTGCCGCAATGGCAGGCCGTTGGTTCTGCGCAGCGCGGTAATGACGGCCTCGTGAGTGCAGTGTCACTTCTGCAAGGCAGTGCAGTTGTGGCAAGCACGTTGGAGTCAGATGTTCTGCCGCTTCGAATTCGTGGTTACCGCGCCGCTGATCTCGACGCGCTCTGTACTGCTGGTGAAGTCGTATGGGTAGGGGCCGGGGCGCTCGGTGCGAATGACGGGCGCATCCGATTGTTCTTTGCTGACCAGATCGACCTTCTCGCGTCGTCGCTCGAGCCGCAGCAAGCACCTGACGGGGCGTTGCACGCAGCCATTCGCGAACATCTGCGTCAACGTGGCGCTGTGTTTTATTCGCAGCTCCGTGCTGTAGCGCCACACGTGAGTGACACAGAAGTGCTTGCAGCCCTCTGGGATCTCGTCTGGGCTGGCGAAGTCACCAATGATTCACTCGCACCACTTCGTGCGTATCTCTCCGGTGGGCGTGGAGCGGCTGCTCAAAGTCGTGCCCGTCACACCGGACGAACTCAGCGTCCCCGGCCAGGAAGATTGACTCGTATCGGGCCACCCACAGGCGCCGGTCGGTGGAGCCTCGTGCCGACGAACATGTCACAGAACGCGCAGACTGCGGAAGGGGCCATGGCTTATGCGCAACAGCTGTTGGAGCGCCACGGTGTCGTGACACGTGAAGCAGTACTTGCCGAAGGTGGGGTCGGTGGCTTCGCTGCGGTGTACGCGGTGTTCAAGGTGATGGAAGAGAGAGGCCACGTGCGTCGCGGTTACTTCGTGAACGGTCTTGGAGCGGCACAATTTGCGTTGCCTGGTGCCGTCGACCGTCTTCGTGACGTGCGCGAGCGTCACGACTCAGTACTTCATCCCGAATCACAACCAGATCCGATCGTTCTCGTCGCCACCGATCCGGCGCAACCCTACGGATCCACGTTGCCGTGGCCGATGTCTGAAGGTCGACCCTCGCGCAGTGCCGGTGCACTGGTAGTGCTTCATGAAGGCGAGCCTCTCGTTTGGTTTGACGCACGCGGACATTCATTGGTCATGTTTCCAGCAGCAGAACACGATGTGTCGTGGGCAGAATCATTCGCGAAGTTGGTCAAAGACGGGCGCCGTCGATCAATTGAAATTCGCAAGATTGATGGCATCGAGATAGACGCTCGGCACGAGTGTGTGCCGATTCTCGAGCGTGCCGGATTCGTCGGTGGTTATCGCGGTTGGGTGTTGCGCGACTGACCAAGTGATCGCAGCCCCGCCCATGCCAAGCCACCTATCTGTCGGCCGATGGCGACGGGGTCGAAAGTGTCGCCGCTTGCAACCAGGTGTCTACTGACTGACTCTGACATGCCGACGAGTCCGTACGCCATGGTACGACGCACAGATTCGCTGATATCAGCAGCGATGAGTGGAGCAATTGCATCGGCGATGGCGCGTTCCACTCGCCGAATGGCACCCGCAAATTCCTCGTCGAGGCGAGCTCCTCCACCAAACAGCAAGTTGAACGCATCCTGATTGGCAAGTACCCAACCGAAGTAGGCGATCATTCCTCGTTCGGTCTGTTCTCGTCCGTCATCGGAGTCAATTGCTGCTTTGGTGATGGCTGCGATGAGATCATTTCCGACGACATCGAGAAGCTCGAGGTACAACTCACGCTTGCTGTCAAAGTGTTGATACAGCACCGGTTTCGTCACGCCTATTGCATCGGCGATGTCCACCATCGAAGTTTCGTGATAGCCGCGGTGAGAGAAGGCTATGAGCGCTGCATCCAAGATCTGTTCCCGACGTTCGCCAGAGTTCTGTCGCACGGTCACGTCAGAGTCCCCGTTCACGATCGTCTCGTTCGGCAGCTTTCACCGCGTATCCAAGCACGATGGACGGTGCAAGCAAGACAGATCCTGCTATCAGGCTCACGATGACGATGGTGACAAGTGGCCCCGAGAATCCGATGGCGAATGCGATGACAAAACAGCTGATGCACAACGCATACAGCAGATATCCGATGCGATTGGCGAGCAACGTGTAGTGAGCGATACGAGCTCGCTTCGCACGTACCGGGTCGATGTCGTCGGGTGAGCTGCTCATGACATTTACCAGCGTAAGCGACTAGAGGTTGGTGGGGGTGAGCCTGGAAAGGTTCTCATAGAAGAAATAGAGGCAGACGAGAAACGGCATCACTGCGACGGCACGAACAGTCACTTGTCGGCCGAGACGACGACCGACAAGACCACCCAGCCACCACGTGAAGACCGCCGCAATGGCCCACATGATGGTCTGTGGAATGGCAGAAGGATCATGCAGCCAGCCTTCACTCAACACTTCGTCGTCTGAGATGACAGCAGGTGTCATGTCTGCGGTCGTTGCCGCCGAGTTTGAAGATGGAGTCCAACGGTCAGCAGTTGTGGCGTTCTCTTGAAGATCAGCTGACACGATGAGGCGATTCGCAGACGTCCACTTCGGGTGGCATGTGACGAGTGTCAGCACCCCCTTTGTCGGATCTGTCGTCTCAAGGACCTCGACAGCCGATGGTTTGACGATGTCAACAGAGCGAACTGCGTAGGTGAACACACCACGTCGTGTGGTGATGGTGATGATGTCACCTTGATTCAGTTTGTCAAGATCGGCAAACGGGGCACCGAACGTCGTGCGGTGACCAGCAATGGCAGAGTTGCCGAGATTGCCTGGCAATGCAGAGTTCGGAAAGAGGCCGGGTCCTTTCTTGAGTGCCTTGTATGACACACCAGCAACAATCCAGTCGTCGACGTCGATGTTCTCGATGGTGATCTTGCCGATGGCATTGCCGACATCGATTCCGTTCGTCTCTATGGCCGACTGGGGAGTCGTGGATGAGGGTGTCGACGCGGTGTCTGTTGTCGATGTGAATTCCTTCTCAAGCTCACTCTGGAAACGTGACGTCTGAAGACCCGTGCCCCATAGTTGGTACGCAGTGAACCCGAGCAGGAGCAACCCAGCCCAAATCAGGGTCTTCCCAAGTGCGCCGAGCAGCATGTGGGAGAGAGATGTTCGACCCTTGTCGGCTACGGGGGTACGGGCCATGCTTCAACGCTATTGGCACATCTGTCGCATGGAACGGCACGAAGGAGGCCAGATCGTCGAAGAGGCACCAACATCGTCTGGTCAGTAGCGTGAAGTCGTCATGACATCTGTGCCGGTGGTCTCATTTCGCGATGTCGTCGCCGTTGCCGGAAGTTATCCGGTGCTCGCCGGAGCAAACTTTGATGTCGAAGTCGGCGAAATCGTGCTTCTCACCGGCCCGAACGGAGCGGGAAAGACGTCGCTGCTTCGGGTGTGCGCAGGGTTGTTGCCCGTCGAGCGTGGAAAGGCTCGCGTGTTAGGTATCGATCTGGCAGAAGACCGTTCAGCGGTGCGCGAGCGCGTCGGCATTCTCGGACACTCAAACGGGCTTTATCTGGATCTCACCGTGCGCCAGAACATCGAGTTCTGGGCAGAGTTGATACAGGCCTCCGCAGATGAAGTGGATGCCGCGCTGTCTCACGTGGGACTTAGTGGGCGACTTGCCGAGGTGCGTGCGTCGCAATTGTCGGCCGGCCAACGTCGGCGAGTGGCTCTTGCACGCCTCATCATTAGACGTGCGGAACTTTGGCTGCTGGACGAACCACATGCCGGGCTCGACTCGCAAGCTCGTGACGAGCTCGATGCGACATTGCGCAACGCAGTAGAAGTCGGTGCAACTGTCATTGTCGCGTCACACGAGCTCGAGCGTACGGAACGACTTGCGACGCGGCGTGTCGTGGTCGATGGTGGAGTGGTTCGGCAATGAGTGCGTCGCAAACCTCGATGAAAAGACTTGCCACCGTGGCAAGAATCGTGATGTTCAAAGATCTGCGAGCAGAGGTCAATAGTCGGGTTCTTGTGAATCAAGTGGCTCCATTTTCTGTCGTCATCATGATCTTGTTTGCATTCGCGCTCGACAACGATGGCATCTTGCAACGTGTTGCGCCAGGTCTCGTGTGGCTAGCCACGATGTTCTCTATGTTGGTGGTCGTGCAACGCTCATTCGCCGTCGAGACAGCTGACGGTGCACTCGATGCGCTGCGAGTCGCCGGTGTCGACACGCGTGCTTTCTTCCTGGGGAAGTCACTCGCACTAGGTGTGCAATTGTGCGCCCTCGACATTGTTCTGGTCGCGACCGCTTTCTTCCTCTACAACGTGCAACTTGAGCCCTCCGGACTACTAGTGGTGTTCGTCACGGTGGTGCTCGCCTGTCTCGGGTTGGGTTTCATCGGTACTCTGTACGGAGGCCTTGCCGCAGGTGCTCGGGGCCGAGAAACACTCCTTCCCTTGCTCCTGCTGCCGGTGGTCGCGCCAGTCCTCATCGGGGCGACACGTGCCACAGAGGCCGGATTCAAGAGCGGAGGAGCAGAAGTGTCGGAAGGTTGGCCCTGGAGTGGATTACTGCTCATCTTTGCGGTCATCTTTGGGGTCGTCGGTTCAGTGGCTTTCGGCCCCCTGATCGACGAATAGAGACGAGACTCATGTCAGGCACATCAACCCCCACTGGAACCCGCGCGACACGAGTGCTCGGTTTCGCCACTCTTGCCCTCACCGTCTGGCTCATCGCGTTCGGGCTGTTCGTTTCTGCTGAAGATGTGGTGCAAGGGTCGACCGTTCGCATCATGTATGTGCACGTCCCGTCAATTTGGGTCGCGTACATGGCGTTCGTGCTCACTGCAGTCGTCTCTGCGATCTATCTCTCCGGAAAAAATCGTTCGCTCGCGTGGGATCGAGTCGCAGGTGCATCTGCCGAGATCGGTGTGTTGTTCGTGGCCATCTCTCTCATCACCGGAAGTCTGTGGGGGCGACTCACCTGGGGCACGTATTGGGTGTGGGATGCACGACTGACGAGCACCGCATTCCTCTTCATCACCTACATCGGCTACCTGGCGGTGCGTGGACTCGGCGGAACTTTCAGACAACGTGCCCGACGTTCGGCCGTGCTCGCCCTTCTCGCAGTGCTCGAGATTCCTCTCGTGCATTTCAGTGTGGTCATCTGGAGGTCATTGCACCAAGAGTCGACAGTGGCGAACAGTGGCACCGACGTCGAACTCGACGGGCTCATGTTGTTCACACTCTTTCTTGGCATCGTGGCTTTCACGATGTTGTTCATCTGGATGGTGCTTCACCGTCAACGCAGTCTCGCTCTGCAAGATGCAGTCGCGGCACACGGTCTCGACGTGGCGATCGAACAGCGCCGACAGGAAGCCGAGGTGCGTTGAACATGGAGCACGCCACCTTCATCATCGGAAGTTACGTCGTGACGTTCGGGTCGATAGCGCTGTATGTGGCGTGGTTTCTCCGACGCTCACGTTCCACAGCGCAGTTCACAGATGAGAAAGACAAGCCGTGGACCTGAGCCCCCGTAGCACCGGAGATTCCTCGGCACAACAAAGCGCGACACGTGCACGACGGCGTTGGCTACCGATGGTGATCGTCGCTGTTGCAATCGTCGCTGGCGGTGTGGTCGTCACGCGCTTTTTGACCAGCGCAATCGACTACTACTGCAATGTCGACGAGATCGGCGTGCGCTCCGGTTGTGACGAAGGCCGTCGTATCCGCGTGCAGGGAGTGGTCGTCGAGGGAAGTCTCGCAAAGGAGAACGGTGCGACGACATTCGACCTCTCCTTCCATGACAAGACTGTCCAAGTTCGTTACGAAGGAGACCCAGGAGGAGTCTTCCAAGAGTGCATCCCAGTAGTCGCGCACGGTCGCCTACAGGACAATCTCTTTGCGAGCGATCGCATTGAAGTGAAGCACTCAAACGAATATGTCGAAAAGAACGACAGTCGCATGAAGGAATCTGACGAAGAGGCGGCCGCGTGTTCGGTGCAGCAGGGGTAGGGGGGCCGATAGGTCGAGCCTTCCTCTTGGTGGGTTTGGTCGGTGCACTCTTTGGCTTCGTGTCGTGTGTCATGGGCATGCGACAGAAGGATGAAAAGGTGCTGCGTCTGTCGTTGCGCTTTGCGACATTGTCGGCGATATCGGCGGTCGGGGCGTTCGTGGCCATGGAATACGCCATGATCACCCGCGATTTTTCGCTCGATTACATCCAGAAGGTCGGCTCACGATCGACACCTGCGTTGTACAACTTCACAGCTGTGTGGAGTGCCCTCGAAGGTTCCATTCTCATGTGGTTGCTAGCCCTTGCTTTGATGACTGCTTGGGTCGCGTGGCGCTATCGGGCCAAAGTCACTGACCCGCTCGTCGCCACAGCACTCGCCACCATGTTCGTGACTGCGTTCTTTTTCTTCTTGCTCACAATCGGACCAGCAAATCCCTTTGCTCCTGGTGACACGGGTGTCACCGACGGGCCCGGCCCCAATCCGCTACTGCAGAATCACATCCTCGTGCTCTTTCATCCACCGATCCTCTACATCGGGTATGTCGGCTTCACTATTCCGTTTGCATTCGCGATCGGTGCTCTCGTCACGGGCCGCCTCGGTGAAGGTTGGCTGCTCGAGACACGACGTTGGGCGTTGTTCTCCTGGGGATTCCTCACGTTCGGCATCGTGCTCGGGGGTTGGTGGAGTTATGAAGTGCTCGGTTGGAGCGGCGTGTGGGCGTGGGACCCGGTTGAAAACGCGTCGTTGTTGCCGTGGATAACCGGAACTGCCTATATCCACTCAGTGCTCGTGCAAGAGCGTCGTGGCATGTTGCGTGTATGGAATTTGTCATTGCTCGTCGCGACCTTCAGTCTCACCATTCTCGGAACATTCCTCACCCGTTCAGGAATCTTGAACTCGGTGCATGCTTTCAGCGAGAGCGACATCGGCCCGTATCTGCTCACATTCTTCGCGATCGTCGTGGTGGTGTCACTTGTTCTCATTGGATGGAGGGGCGACCGCTTGCGTTCGCCGGGAATCATCGATTCACCGTTGTCTCGAGAGGGTGCATTCCTTGCGAACAACGTGTTGTTCTCGGTGTTTGCTTTCGTGGTGTTGCTCGGCACGGTGTTCCCGCTCATTGTCGAAGCGCTTCAGAATCGCCAGATTGTCGTGGGCGAGCCGTTCTTTGACAGCCTTGCAACGCCCATCGGCATCGTCATGCTCTTCCTCATGTGTGTCGCCCCCGTGTTGCCGTGGCGTAAAGCATCCACCGAATTGCTCAGTCAGCGACTCTTTTGGCCAGCATGGTGCGGCGTTGCTGCGCTCGCAGTGGCAGTCCTTCTCGGTGCGACAGGTCTTGAGCCTTTGCTCACCTTCGGCCTCGGTGGTTTTGCCACAGGTGCGGCATTGCGACAGCTCGTTCTTGCGACTCGTCGACAGAAGTGGCGCGGTCTTGTTGGACGAGCAAACGGCGGGATGATCGTGCACATCGGGGTCATCATGATCTCGGTGGCTCTTGCGGCTTCCAACTCATACACACGTAGCCAAGAGCTGACACTCACAAAAGGAGTACCTGCATCGTTCGGCGGCCACACTTTCGAGCTCACCGGTTTCGTCGAAGAATCGGACGCACGACGTACTTCCATCAAAGTCGACATTTCAGTGGACGGTGGGAAGTCCTATCGACCGGCCATCCACAAGTTCACCTCGATGGGTCAAAACGTCGGTACGCCATCTGTGAAGTCGAGTTGGTCGAAAGACATCTATCTCACTCTCGAGCCACCGGTGAAGCCGACAAGTGACGAAGCAAAAATAAAGGTGTTCATTAAGCCGATGATGACCTGGATGTGGGCCGGCGGCATTCTCATGGCAATCGGCACGGTGTTGTCGGCGTTCCCTGGTCGTCGACGTCGACCCACCGACCCGGTGTCGGCCCCCGTACCGAGTGCACTCACAGGAACATCACCGTGAACGACAGCGAGAATTCGTCACCATTGAATGCAGCACCCGAGGGTCGCAGTCGACGGTCATCGTTGATTGCTGGTGCAGTCGGAGTGGTCGTCGCGCTCTTTTTCGTCGTGCTCGTCGTGTCGTCACCCGAAGACCGTGAGACTGCCGCGTCAAGGTTGTTGGGAAACCCGGCACCTGTCGTGAGGTCGACCACGTTGGATAATGAGCAATTCGAATTGTCGCGTCGTCGCGGAAGCTGGGTCATGTTCAACTTCTTCAATTCGACATGTGTTCCATGTCGCCAGGAGCACCCCGAGTTGGTCGCATTTCACGAGGCCCAGGCATCAGTTGCGACTCCCACCGAGTTGTACTCGATTATCAATGACGACAGTGACAATGCAGTCCGCGCCTTCTTCGAAGCCAATCAAGGGGGTTGGAGCAAGGTACGTGATGACGATGGCTCGATTGCAGTCGCCTTCGGGGTGGCAAAGGTTCCTGAAACCTGGATCATCGATCCGAACGGTTTTGTTCGTATGCGTTTCATCGGTGCAGTCACCAAAGATCTGCTGACTGAGAAATTGACTGAGTTGCAAGCCGCATTCGAGGGCATGTGATGAGTTCTTCGGAAGGCAAACCGATGTCGTCTCGGTTGAAGTCGTGGCCAATGTGGATGTTCATGGCGATCGTGACGGTCTGCCTTCTTGCTGTCGGTGCAGGGCGTGAGGGTGGCCCTCTCACCCAACAGGAGCGAATCGATGTCATCACGAAGCGACTCGCCTGTCCGACATGTGACGGTGAGAGCGTGTTCGTGTCGCAAGCGTCTGCGGCCGTGAACATCAAGAATGAAGTGGCTCGCCAAGTTGCTTCGGGGCAGCGCGATGACGAGGAAATCATAGCCTATATAGCGGGACGTTTTGGTGGGCGAGTGCTCTTGGTGCCTCGTGCAACCGGATTTGATTCGCTCGTGTGGGTGTTACCGGTCTCCGTTCTCGTTTGTTCTGTTGCCGGTCTCGCTGCTGCATTCAGACGTTGGCGGCGCGAGCAGGGTCTGGTTCCGTCAGACGATGATCGAGCGATGGTCGCGCGACTGCTGGCCGAAGAACCAGAAGATCATGATGAGGTGCCTCGGTGAGCGCACACGACGATGCTCGGAGGGAAGAGC
>DAIOTI010000024.1:0-4014 GCA_036752105.1 Ilumatobacteraceae bacterium
GTCGCAGTCTGGTGACTTTGAGTTGAGCCCGATTGTCGCGGTGTCGGGAGCAGGTGTCGTGTCGGACGTGGTGCCAATAACGGAACAGGTGGCTCGTCGATGGGGGGGTAGCTGGCGGTCGGTGCTCGTGTCGGCATCGGCTCCGAAGGTGCGGCTAGAGCGAGGGTCCGCGAGTAGGCGCACCAAGCGAGGACAACGCGAATCAGAAGTTAGTTTCGGAGAAGGTCAACGATCTCTTCCGGACGGCGATGTTCTCGTGGTCTCGCCACCATCAGTCTCTGTCATGTCGGTCGTGGAGCAATGCGCGGTCGCGGGACCGACATTGGTGATCTGTCCGACGGTGAAGATGGCACTACGAGGGGCTGCATCATTGCGACGCCGTGGTTTCTCGGTCGCATCGCATCCCGATGATTGGTCTGCAGCATTCGGTGGTGTCGATGTCGTCATCGGTCCGCGTTCTGCAGTCTGGGCACCGTGTCCCGGCCTGAGCGCAATCGTCGTGATCGACGAGCACGACGAAGCTCATTGGGAAGAACGAGTCCCAACCTGGAATGCACTCGACGTCGCTCGACTGCGGTCGTCTCATGTCGGTGCTCGTTTAGTGGCGACGTCGGCCTTCGGGTCTCTGAAAAGCCGTGCCATGTTCTCGCAGATCGTTCATGAAGCAGGCGACGGGAAGTGGCCAAAGATCGACGTGGTCGACTTGCTCGACCCGGAGATGACAGGGGGTTTGCGTTCGACTCTTCTCACGAGACCGTTACTAGAGGCCGCCGCGACTGTAGGTACTCCCAAGTCGACGACTGTCATGGTCCTGAATGCAAGAGGTCGTGCTCGGATGCTCGCGTGCGCGGCATGCAAAGAAACACAGCGATGTTCGCAATGTGAATCCGTGGTGTCTCAACGTGACGACGAGGTGTTCCATTGTGCCAAGTGTGATTCGACGCGTTCACCGATCTGTCAGAAATGTGGCAGAACTTCTTTTCGCCAACTTCGTATGGGATCCACAAATGTTCGTGAACAATTGACGGCATCGATGAAAAGGCACGTGGTCGACGCGCAGGGATATGAAGCTGGTCGAGGGGACATCGTTGTCGACACTGAAGTGGCGTTGCATCGTGTAGACGACGCAGGCACTGTGTGTTTTCTCGACCTCGACTCAGAGCTCGAATCTGGTCGCCTCGACGCTATGACGTCGACTCTGAGCTCGATATCGCGCGCAGCACGATTGGTGGGTTCGAACGGTCGTATCATCCTCCAGAGTCGAAATCCGTCTCACCCAGTGCTCATGGCACTCCTTGAGGGAACACTCGAGAAAGTTCTCGCCAGTGAATTGCAGATGCGTCATGCGCTGCACTTGCCACCGTACAGTGTCATCGTCGAGGCGACCGGAGAGATGCATCGTCTGGACGACGTCCAATTGCCGCTCGGGTGCTCGCTCGCGAGAGTCTCATCTGATCGCGCATTTTTGCGTTTTACTGACAATGACGTGATGCGATCCGTGTTGACCGACTTGAAAGCAAGCGTGGGGCGCCACGTCCGTATGTCCGTCGAGCCTTATCGCCAGTGACGACTGCTCTAGGCAGGATCTGTAGGTCGCGTCACGTGGAGAAGTCGAAAGCCTGATCGACTCGAAACTCGGTCGCAGGCAAAGCTTCGCGACGCGAGCCACTTCTGAAGTGAGTCGCTTCCAAGATTCTTGTGAACCACCAATCGGCCGTACCCCGATGTCGACAAGCGACCAAACCACGTCATCAAGATCTCATGGAGCAGTTCTTTGCCGCCCCGAATCGGAGGATTCGACCAGATTCCCGCAAAAACCACGTCGGGATCCACCTCTTCTGGACGGGCGATGATCACGTTGTGCAAGTCGTTGTTCTCTGCATTCGTACGACAGAGTTCAAGTGCACGTTCGTTCACGTCGACTGCATAGATGACGCGATCGGGGAAGCGGGCCGCGAGTGACAAGGTGATCGGGCCGGCGCCGCACCCGATGTCAAGAAGGGGTCCAGGTGGCAACTCGGGCGTGCCGGTGAGCAGCTGCTCGAGGAGCACTTTTGTTCCCTTGTCGAGGTGTCCGTGGCTGAAGGTGCCGGTGTCGGTGGTGAGGGTCATCTTGCCCTTCGCGGTACGAAGCGTGTAACTGAGCGGTCGGGATGCCGACGTGGGTGAAGCTGAGAAATAGTGGTCCGTCGAGCTGTCGTCTGAATCGTCTGACGAAGGATGTTGGTCGGTTGTCATGCTGCCTGTGCGATTGGAAGTCTGAATGATCGTCGGGCGAGTGTCAGTGCCCGTGGGTAGCCTGCCAGATATGGGTTACGACATCCGTACATACGGCGATCCTGTGTTGGCCACTGTTGCTGCCACTGTCGACAACATCGATGGAAAGATCGTGCGGCTCGCTGACTCGATGTTGCAGGCGATGTACCGCGCACCGGGGTTGGGTCTTGCTGCGCCACAGATCGGCGTACAGAAGCAGGTCTTCGTGTACGACGTCGAGGACGAGCCGACAGTCTTGGTGAATCCGACGATCGTCGAATCGTCGGGTGAGTGGGTGTACGACGAAGGTTGTCTGTCGATTCCGGGTCTTTACGTCGAAATGGTGCGACCCAAAGAAGTGCTGTTGAGGGGTGTCGACCTCGACGGCAACGAGGTCGAAATCGAAGCCGACGAGTTACTCGCTCGACTGTTCCAGCATGAGCTCGACCACCTCAATGGAGTCTTGATGTTCGACCGCATGAGCGATGACCAGCGGAAACGGGCGCTCGCTGAGTATCGAAAGTTGCAAGACGATGCAGTTCCACTCGGAGAAAGTCGCCGAATCAGTCTCGACTGACCTTCGGCACACAACCATGCGCCGTCGCATCGTTTTTCTGGGCTCGCCTGCAGCAGCAGCAATGGTGCTTGAAGCCCTCTATGCGGCCGGTCATGAGATTGCTCTCGTCGTCACTCGTCCAGATGCGCGTCGAGGTCGTGGGTCATCCACCGTTCCCACAGAGGTGAAGAAGTGGGCGCTCGACCACGACTTGGAAGTCACAGATGATCTCGGGCGTGTCGGCGAGCTCGCCGATGGCGACACTCTCGGTGTTGTTGTCGCCTTTGGTCGCATCATCCCTGAAGATCTTTTGGTCAAGATGCACATGGTGAACGTCCATTTCTCGCTTCTTCCAAGATGGCGAGGTGCCGCTCCCGTCGAGCGGGCGATACTCGCGGGCGATGACCGTACAGGTGTGTGCATCATGGATGTCGAGAAAGGCCTCGACACCGGCGCGGTTCATGCGACGGCTGAAACGGCGATCATGGACACTGACACGACGGTCTCGCTCACCGAGCGACTGGCGCGCATGGGAGCACAGCTTTTGTTGGAAGCGTTACAAGGCGATCTTGCAGATCCTGTCGCACAAACTGGTGAAGTGACATATGCGCACAAGGTCGAAAAGTCTGAATATCTCATCGACTGGACGGCCTCGAGCGTGGTGATCGGACGTCAAGTGCGTGCGCTTCCGGCACTGACACTCCTGAACGGTAAACGCCTGCGAGTTGTTGAGTGCGACGTGGCAGACGACCATGACGGACAGGTTTCAACCGAGCAACCTGGACGTCTCGATGCGACAGGGCGAGTCATGTGCGGCACTGGAAGCGTGACTCTCCATCGAGTGCAACCAGAAGGCCGTTCAGCGATGGCTTTTCGCGAGTGGGTGAATGGCTCGTCCGTGTCGTTCCCCGTCGTTCTCGGGGATTGACCAGATACAACGCCAAGAAGTCGCGATACGGTTTGACCGATGTCAGAGCCCGTCTTTCGTGCCAAAGTGCTCACGGTCAGCGACGGTGTGATCGCTGGAACCCGAGAGGACACCTCCGGTATCGCACTCGCTGAAGCCCTCACCGCACATGGTGCAGAAGTGGTGGAACAGCGCATCTGCAGTGACGGAGAGCAGGTGGTGGCGGGCATGCTCATCGAGCTCAGTCATGACTTCAGTGGCGTCATCATCACGACCGGCGGTACCGGGTTTGCGC
>DAIOTI010000024.1:4024-11821 GCA_036752105.1 Ilumatobacteraceae bacterium
AGGCGATGCGTCTTGTGAATCCGCTTGGTCGACTGTCGCGTGGAGTCGCCGGAACCCGCGGTCGAGCAGTCATCGTCAATGCCCCCGGTTCGCCGCGCGGATGTGTCGAGCAATTACTCGCCATCATCGACGTGCTTCCACATGCGGTGGCGCTGCTCGCAGACCAGTCGACACAGCATTGATCTGTCGTTAATGCGCAGGTAGGGCGGCAGGCTCGTCGGTATCCTCCATGTCGTGCTGCGCATCGTCGTCCCAAAGGGTTCCCTTGAGAAGGCAACTTTCGAGTTGTTCGAGGCAGCAGACCTTCGCATCGTGCGGTCGTCTTCAGTCGACTACCGAGCGTCCATTGACGACCCGAGGGTGGTCGACGTTCGAATTCTTCGACCACAAGAAATTCCCATGTACGTGGCCGAAGGGTTGTTCGACCTCGGAATCACTGGTCGTGACTGGATAGCAGAGACCGACAGCAATGTTCAGTCCTTGGGCGAGTTGAAGTACTCGAAAGCCACCGACAATCCGGTACGTATCGTCGTGGCCGTGGCCGGCGACTCCACGGCCCAGTCGGTGACAGATCTTTCTGATGGGGTGCGAGTCACCACCGAGTACCCGCGCCTGACGGAGGCTTTCTTTCGTGAGCGCGGCGTGTCAGCCGACGTTCGCCTCAGCTACGGCGCGAGCGAAGCCAAAATTCCTGACATTGCCGATTGCGTCGTGGACATCACAGAAACTGGTCGTGCGCTCCGCGCGGCAGGCCTCCGTGTCATCGACACCATCCTCACGTCATACACCGAACTCATCGCCAACCCGGCCTCGTATGCCGACGTCGCAAAACGTCATGCAATGGAGCAGTTGCTCACCTTGTTGAATGGAACACTCGAGGCACGTGGCAAGGTTCTCATCAAGTTGAACGTTGCCGAGGGAAATCTCGACGCCGTCCTCAAGGTACTTCCTGCAGCGAAATCACCGACGGTCTCACGACTTGCTTCCGGTGACTATGCAGTCGAATCCGTTGCTGAGAAGCGCACGATCAACACGCTCATCCCGGCATTGAGCGACGCGGGAGCAACAGACTTACTCGAGATCCCCATCTCAAAAATCGTTCACTGAGTCGCTCGTGGTGTCATCATCGGACCCATCCCGCCGCTATCGCGGGCGTGTCGTCAGTTTTGACGATGCGAGTGGACTGGGAATAGTGGCGGCAGATGACGGTGCAGCGCACATGTTCCACTGCATCTCCATCGCAGATGGAACTCGCACTATTGCCGTCGGATCATCTGTTTCCTTCGTTCTCGTCAATCGCCACGGGGGCATCGAGGCAGCCGACGTCGTTTATGCTGACGACAATGCGCAGCGGTGAGTTGTTAAATGGCCGCTGACGGGCGCTCCGAGGTGTCGATACACACCTTCTACGCGGAGCATTACGAGACCATTGATGCGGGCGGAGCCTTGGGAACGTTCCATCGCATCACGCACCGGTCACTCGAACGGGGGCTTCGAAAAAGGAAGTTCAGTCGAGTCCTGGAAGTTGGTGCGAACAAAGGTGAACACGTGCGGTTCGTACGTCACGATTTCGATTCGTATGTGTTGTCAGATTTCCGGTTGCCTGCCGAGGAGATCGCCAGCCTCGATGATCCGCGCTTCACATACCGGCAAGCCGACGTGCAACATCTGCCATTCGACGATGACTCTTTTGATCGCACCATCGTGACCTGCGTGTTGCACCACACGAGCCATCCTGGCCTTGCTGCACAAGAGATTCGGCGAGTCACCGCGCCCGGCGGTGTGATGTCGATTCTTCTTCCTTGCGATCCGGGCCTTGCATATCGTGCAGCGTGGAAGAACTCCTCTGGTCGAGCGCTTCGAAGAAGAGGGGTGGACGATCCGTATCTTGTTCACGCCGAAGAGCATCCGCAACATTTCGCCGGTCTTGCCGCGCACTTGCGTGCATCATTCGCCAAGGATGCTGTGACTGTGAGGTGGTGGCCACTGCCAATTCCGTCGTGGAATGTGAATCTGTACACCGTCTGGCACGTGGTGAAGTCGCACGACTGACACCGCTCATTCTGGAGCTCGGGCTGAGAGCGGTCACGTGATACTTGACAGCCGTGAACGTCTAAGCGTGGGCGCCCTTGATTTGCACGAAAGCCAAACGAATGTTGGAAAGTGCCGTAGAGAGCGTGTCGTGCTCTGGCCCGAGACGGGTGCCCAGGCCCTCGACCAGGCAGGCAACCGCGTCGATTGCCAATGCGGCCTCTGCAAGTCGCGGTGGCTCGGCGGAGAGGTGAATGGCGGCTAGTTCGTACAGCCCCATCACGTGATTCACCACGACCACCTCTGGTGGCACATCGGCAAGGCGGCGACGGGCATCGGCGAGTGCCTCTGCGCCTTCGGCAACTGCATCGGCGGCGTCAGAGTGTGAATGGGTGTCGTCGGGCGTCACGGGGCGGTACCCTACAGGTCGCCATACATACGAAGTGGGGCACAGTCCCTGGTCTTTCCATAAAGGCCGGGCTGCTAGCCCCCACCTAGTCACTCTCGCGCGGTTCATCCGTCATGTGCACTGGGTCGAGAATTCACGCGCGGTTCAATCTGCGCTGTGCCTTCTGCTTCGCACGTGAGGTCGACGAAGAGAAGGAGGGCGAAGCCCATTGCAGACAAGTAGGCAGCCATAGCAACGCCGACGAGCGAACCCCGCTACAACGAGCGCATCAGAGCGCGCGAGGTTCGCGTCATCGGTCCCGATGGAAGTCAGGTCGGAATCCGTGCAACGGCCGATGCTCTGACTCTCGCTCGGGAACTTGATCTCGATCTGGTCGAAGTGGCCCCATTGGCAAATCCGCCAGTGTGCCGCATCATGGATTACGGCAAGTTCCGGTACGAAGAGGCTCAGAAGCAGAAGGAATCGCGCAAGAAGACCAGCCACATCACCATCAAGGAAGTGAAGTTCAGGCCGAAGATCGGCAAGGGCGACTTCGACACGAAAGTTCGTCACATGCATGACTTTCTGAACGATGGACACAAGGTGAAGGTGACTCTCCAGTTCCGTGGGCGCGAGGTCGCCCACCCCGAACTCGGCTCGCGCATCCTCGATGCGGTGCTCGAAGAGTTGGGACCGTTGGCGAAGGTAGAGACCCAAGCGCGACTTGAGGGAAGGAACATGACAATGGTTCTGGTTCCAGACCGAAAGTCAAGCAAGAAGTCCGACAACGATTCGAAGACCAGTCAGAACAACGAAGGAAGGCAATCCGATGCCAAAAATGAAGACCAGCAAGACAGCGGCGAAGCGGTTTAAGAAGACCGGTTCGGGCAAGTTGCGCCGCCAGCAGGCCAATCGCCAACACCTGTTTGAAAAGAAACCGAGCTCACGCACGCGCCGTCTCGACGGCTATGTCGATGTGCACTCCGGTGACGAGAAGAAGATCAAGCGTCTCCTCGCTGAGCGCTGAGCAAGAACGACATTCTGAGAAAGGAGCCAACACATGGCACGCGTCAAGAGGGCTGTACACGCCCGTAAGAAGCACAGAGCGGTACTCGAGAAGGCCAAGGGTTACTACGGCAACAAGAGCCGGTCGTTCCGCGCCGCGAATGAACAAGTACTTCACTCCGGTCAGTACGCATTCCGCGACCGTCGCGCAAAGAAGGGCGAGTTCCGCAGTCTGTGGATCCAGCGAATCAATGCCGCATGTCGTCAGAACGACATGAGCTATAGCCGATTCATCGCCGGGCTGAACGCTGCTGGGGTCGAGGTGGATCGCAAGATCCTCGCCGATATCGCAGTTCGCGATGCCGAGGCATTCGCCAAGCTCGTCGCCACGGCGAAGGGCGCACTCAACTGAGCGGACACAATATGTCCTCGTCGAACCCAAGGGTTCGAGAACTGCGGCGCCTCATTGGGCGCCGCAGTTGTCGTTATGACGCAGGGCGGTTCATCGTGGAAGGGCCGGGGCTGATTCGCGATGCTTTCGACGCAGGGTGGAACGTTCTCGAGGTGTATGTCCGTGATGGAATGAATGACCCACTCGATGGTGCGGTCGAGTGCAATTTTCTCGACAGCAAGACTTTCGACTCTGTCAGTGACACCGTGTCTCCACAGGGCGCACTGGCCGTCGTTGAAATGCGTGCGGCGACCTTTGATGCGGGAGCATCGACAGATTCATGGGGCGTCGTCCTCGAGAGTGTGTCAGACCCGGGAAACATGGGAACCATCATCCGGAGTGCAGAAGCATCGGGATGCGAGCGCATCGTGCTGGTCGATGAATGTGTCGATCCCTTCTCGCCGAAGGTCGTGCGGTCGTCTGCTGGGGCGCTGTTTCACGTGCCAATCATCGCGCGGGCGACATGGGCGGAAGTCACTCGAGGATTTGCACGCCTCATCGGCACCACTTCGCACGACTCAATCGGCACGGTGAAGGTGCGGTCCATCTACGACGTCGATCTGAGCGGGTCGCTCGCCTTGGTGTTCGGTAACGAGGCGCACGGGGTTTCTGCGGCTGCGCCTGTGTCTGAATGGGTCACTGTCCCACATGCGGGTCGCTCGGAGAGTCTGAATGTCGCGATGGCAGCGACGGTGCTGTGTATGCACGTTGCTCGTAGTCGAATGGAAATGGTCTCAGGAAGCCAAGAAGGCGGGGAGTAGCGTCTTTCGCGCATGGGTTCGCAAGCTGACGACATCTCCGCCGCACTGAACGAGGCGCTCGCTTCCCTGAAGGCCGCCGAATCGCTAGACGCGGTGCGCTCGATCGTGTCACTCGCAACTGGGAAGAAGGGTTCGCTCGGCGTGCTCAAGTCCTCACTCGGGTCCATCGCCGACATAGAGCAGCGCAAACAAGTTGGTGCCTCGATCAACGGTGCAATGTCCGAGATCACCCGCGCAGCCGACGTTCGAATCTCTGAGTTGTCCAAGGCGGAGTTGCTCAGCGTCATCGAACACGACCGTGTCGACGTCACCGAACGTGCTCTGAAGAACGAAGTTGCTGCGCGTCTTGGTCGAACACATCTGGTGACCCAGGCAACCGAGCGACTGGAAGATGTCTTCATCGGGCTCGGCTTTCAGATCGCAGAAGGTCCAGAAGTCGAGAGCGATTTCTACAATTTCGAAGCGCTGAACATGCCGCCGTCGCACCCCGCGCGGAGCATGTGGGACACACTCTTCATCGACCAGGATCCGCAGGGAAGTGTTCTGTTGCGCACTCATACTTCGCCTGTGCAAGTGAGGGTGATGCAAGAGTGGCCACCTCCGATCTACGCCATCATGCCCGGACGGGTGTTCAGGCGAGACACGCCAGATGCCACTCACATGCCCGTCTTCCATCAGATCGAAGGCATGGTCATCGACCGCGATATCACCTTCTCGGACTTAGCCGGCACGATCGAGGCATTCACGAAAGCATTCTTCGGTTCAGGTTTCACCTCGCGACTTCGTCCTTCGTATTTTCCTTTCACCGAACCAAGTGCCGAATTCGACATTCGTCGCCCGGATGGATCGTGGATCGAACTCGGGGGTTGCGGAATGATGCATCCTCGTGTCATCCGCGCAGGTGGACTCGACCCCGATGAGTGGAGTGGATTCGCATTCGGATTTGGCATCGATCGAATGGCAAAGGAACGTCACGGGGTCGCTGACCTGCGAGACATGTATTCGAATGACGTTCGGTTCCTGGAGCAATTCGCATGAGAGTGTTGCTTTCGGTGCTGCGCGAGTTCGCAGACCTGCCACACGATGCTGAGGCTGTTGCCACAGCGCTCAACACATTGGGAATGGCGGTTGAGGCAACGGAGGAAGTCGGCGTGCCCGTAGCGGGTGTGGTTGCAGCTCGAATCGTTCGAACTGAACGTCATCCTGATGCCGACAAGGTGACACGCTGTTTTGTCGACAGTGGCGACGGGCGCGAGATGCACGTGTGGTGCGGAGCCACCAACATGGTCGCAGGAGATATCGTTCCGCTTGCGACCATTGGCACGACCATGCCAGATGGTCGTGTGATAGCGCGTCGTGGAATTCTCGGCATCGACTCTGAGGGCATGTTGTGTTCGCCGGTCGAACTAGGAATCAGCAGCGAGGCGAGTGGTCTACTCATCCTTCCTGCTGACACTCCGCTAGGTGTCGATCCTTTCGTGGCGCTCGGTGTCGACCATGACGTGGTGTTCGACCTGGATCTCACTCGTAATCGTCCGGAATGTTGGGGCCATGCTGGCATCGCTCGCGACTTGGCGGCTCACTTCAAGGTTTCCTACAAGGGACCTCGTCTGTCGACAATCACGCGAGGCGAGTCTCGATCGATTTCCGTCACGCTCTCGGATGTCGACAGATGCCCGATGTTTTCAGCCACGGTGTTGTCAGGTGTCGTCGTCACGACGTCACCCAACTGGGTGAAATCGCGGTTGTCCCACCTTGGCATGCGCAGTATCAACAACGTCGTCGATGCTTCGAACTTGGTCATGCTCGAGTTGAATCAGCCGAACCACGCTTACGACCATGAATCGGTGTCGTCATTCAATGTGCGACGTGCACGTGCGGGTGAGACATTGCGCACATTGGACGATGTGGAACGTGACTTGAGCGAAGACGACCTTCTCATCGTCAATGCCGCGAGCGACTCACCGGTAGGTCTAGCCGGAATCATGGGTGGTCTCGAGTCGGAAGTCACCGATGGAACCACGACGATCTCGCTTGAGATGGCCTGGTTCACGCCTGACCCGATTCGCTTCACAGTCAATCGTCACGGACTTCGCAGCGAAGCCTCGCTCCGCTTCGAGCGCGGAGTGGACCCTGACGGGGTCAAGCTCGCTGTCGAGCGATTCGCGACGATCCTCACTGAGACATGCCCCAATGTGGTCGTGCACGACGGAATGACCATTCAGCGAGATTCGTCGTGTCCGACGGCTCGCGTCATCACGCTTCGCCCCGCGCAGATTCAGCGCACTCTCGGCATCGATCTCGGAATCGAAGAAGTGTCTCAGCTGTTGACACCGATTGGTTTCACGGTGAATGCATCCGGAGCCAATGCTCTCGTCACCACGCCAACTTTCCGACCGGATTGTGAAGAAGAAATCGACATCATCGAGGAACTCGCCAGGCACTATGGCTATGACAATCTCGGAAAATCAGTTCCTTCGTCGACGGTCCATGGTCGACTCTCACATGTTCAACAACGGCGCCGCGAAGTGCGCAGGCTGATGGTGGCACTGGGTCTTGATGAGGCGATGCCGTCTCCGTTTCTCGCCCCGGGTGAGCTCGCAAATGTCGGGTTGGTAGAAGAAGACGTTCTGCGACTGTCCAATCCGTTGGTCACTGAAGAGTCAGTTCTTCGCACCTCACTTCGACCGGGGCTTCTGAAGGCGGTGGTGTACAACCGATCACATCGCGCTCCGCGAATCGCACTCTGGGAAATCGGCCGCGTGTATCCGTCGAGTACCGATGTGTCCGCACAACCGCTTCCACGAGAGCACGAACAGCTCTGCATTGTCGTTGCTGACGCCGATCTTGACACTTCATTGCGACAGTGGAATGCGTTGTGTGAATGTCTCGGCGTAGGAGCTCAACTTGATCAAGCACGCGTGCCCGACGGTTTCCATCCCACTCGATCAGCGACAATTGCTCGTGGAAAGCAATACATCGGAGCAGTGGGGGAGATCTCGCCGGTGGTGCTCGCCAACTGCGGTATCGAAGGTCGGGTGTCCTGTCTGGAGGTCGATTTGTCCACGTTGCTCCGGGAGAATCCGAAGCCGGCACAGGCCCGCGACATCAATCGATTCCCATCGAGCGACATCGACTTGGCATTCACACTTGCCGATGAC
>DAIOTI010000025.1:0-11802 GCA_036752105.1 Ilumatobacteraceae bacterium
TCGGACTTGAATTCTTTTTCGTATACCTCTTCAAAGAGATCCTTGAACTGCCCGTCATAGGCCTTCAAGATCGTGTTCTTCGTGCTCATGTACACCGGATAGTTGCGCTGCAAGCCGTAACGCAAAGATGCACGTGCGAAATCGCGGATGCTGTCGTTGAAGTTGTACATACCCATCGCAACGCCGCCATCCTTACCGAACTTGGCAACTTCCATCTCGACCGGCGCACCACCATCGGCGGGTGTGTAGGTGATGGTGACAGTACCGGCGCCTGGAACCTTGAAGTCCGATGCTTTGTACTGGTCGCCGTGTGCATGACGGCCGATGACGATGGGCTTGGTCCAGCCCGGTACGAGGCGTGGGATGTTGCTGCAGATGATTGGTTCACGGAAGACGACGCCTCCCAAGATGTTGCGGATTGTCCCATTGGGCGACTTCCACATCTTCTTCAACTTGAACTCTTCGACGCGCGCCTCATCGGGGGTGATGGTCGCGCACTTCACGCCGACTCCATGCTTCAAGATGGCATGCGCTGCATCGATGGTGACTTGGTCATCGGTCTGGTCGCGGTATTCGATACCGAGGTCGTAGTACTCGAGTTCCACGTCGAGGTACGGAAGGATGAGTCTCTCCTTGATGAATTGCCAGATGATTCGCGTCATCTCGTCGCCGTCGAGCTCGACGACCGGATTGTCAACTTTGATCTTCGCCACGGGGGTCTCCTCACCTTGTAGGGCTGTGTCGGAATCGGACAACTTGTATCAGACTTGTACACAGTAGCGCAGCAACAAGATGCGCCCTCTACCATCGCTCGCAATGGACTTCGCCTGGACTCCCGAGCAACGTGCGTTGCGCGATGAGGCCCGCGAAGTGGCACGTGATGCAGTTGCCCGATACGGCCGACACAACGACGCGTGGATGAATGGCTTCTCCAAGGAGTTCTCCCGCGAACTCGGCGCGCGTGGATGGATCGGTCTCACGTGGCCGACAGAGTTCGGTGGCGGTGGACGGCCGGCCATTGACCGACTCATCATCGGAGAAGAGCTCATCGCTGCCGGTGCCCCGCTCGCTGCGAGTTGGTTCGGAGATCGGCAGATGGGGCCAGCACTCATTCAGTACGGAACCGCGGATCAACAAGCCGAGTATTTGCCGGGCATCTTGTCGGGCGACACCACGTGGTGCATCGGAATGAGTGAACCGAACTCAGGAAGCGACTTGGCTTCATTGACGACGTTCGCTGCCGATGCCGGCGACCATTGGGTGATCAATGGCCAGAAGATCTGGACGAGCTTCGGCGCTCACGCCGACTACTGCTACCTCATCTGTCGCACGAGCAATGACGGCCCGCCACATGCCGGCATCAGCGAAATCATCGTGCCGATGGATACCCCTGGCATCGACGTGCGACCTATTCGTGACATGACGATGAACCAGCACTTTTGCGAGGTGTTCTACACCGACGTCAAGGTCCCGAAAGCCAACTTGGTCGGCGTGCAAGGGGCTGCCTTCAAACAGACCATGCGCCAACTCGAGCACGAACGCGGTGGCATCGATCGATTGGTGTCCAACCACGCGTTCTATCTGCATGCCCGTGAGTTAGCCGACACGTCCGACCCAGTCATCCGGCAAGAAATCGCAGCCCTCGAAGTCGGTTATCGCATCGGGCGCATTCTCGTGATGCGTGAAGTCTTACGTCAGGCACCCGCCGGTTTCTCTGCAGCGACAAAGTGCTTCTGCACCGAGCACGAACAGCGAGTCGCGAACTTCGCAATGAAAGTGATGGGTCCGTCAGCAGTGATCTGGAATGAATTCAGCCAGACCATGTTGTATACGCCGGGCTACACCGTCATGGGCGGCACATCGAATATCATGCGGAACATCTTGGGCGAACGAGTACTCGGACTCCCCAAGTAGTTTCTCATGGCCGATCTTCTCGCTCTCAGCTCTCGCATCATCGACTCGGGCATCGCCGACGAACCAGTCAACCGAGTGACACACGAGTTGTCAGAGGTCGCTCACGACCTCGTGATGGTCGAGTCGTTCAGTCACGTCGTCACATGGAAATCTGCCGAAGGACTGGTCTGCTTCGACACGAGCGCTCCGAACACGGGCGGCAAGGTCGTCGACAGTCTCCGGTCATGGAGTCGAGAGGCCTTCCATTCGTTGGTGTACACGCACGGCCACATCGACCACGTCGGTGGCAGCGGAGCATTCATCGCATCGAACGACGCCCTCGGACACGCCGCGCCACGCGTGTTCGGACATCGACACGTCGAACGCCGCTTCGACCGATATCGCCTCACGAACAATTGGAACCGCTACATCAACCAGCGCCAGTTCGGTGGCGTGCGCGGTGAACTCGACATGTTGATACTCGACTCGAAGGAACACCCGAAGACCAAAGACGTCGCGTTGTTCCTCACCTCCGACGTGGCCAGACCGACCGACATCATCGACGACTTCCACGCCATGGCCATCGGCGATGAGCGGCTCGAGTTTCATCACGGACGCGGCGAGACAGATGACCACCTGTGGACGTGGTTTCCCGACAAAAAATGGCTCGTCAGCGGGGACTTCGTCATCTGGAATTTTCCCAATGCCGGAAACCCCCAGAAGGTCCAACGATGGCCCGTGGAGGGGGCGGCGACATTGCGGAAAATGATCGCGGTGGGACCAGAGTTGTTGCTACCCGCTCACGGTCTGCCGATCGAAGGAAGAGCTCGCATCGCGATGGTTCTCGGTGACATCGCGTCGGCACTCGAGCAACTGGTCACCGACGTGTTGGATCTCATGAACCAAGGGGCGAATCTCATCGACATAGTGCACACAGTCAAGGTGCCTGATGCCGCGCTGCAAAAGCCGTACATGCGACCGCTGTATGACGAGCCGGAATTCGTCGTTCGCAACATCTGGCGCCAGTTCGGCGGATGGTGGGATGGCGCGGCATCACGCCTCAAGCCCTCGCGTGACGAAGAAGTCGGAGCAGAACTGGCGCACCTTGCAGGTGGCGCCGACGTTCTCATCGCGCGTGCAATGGAGCTTGCACAGGGCGGTGACCTTCGTCTGGCATGTCACCTTGCAGACTTCGCAGGTTGGGCAGCGCCCGACGACCCCGACGTGCACGAGATCCGCGCACAGATCTACGAGATGCGTCGCAAAGCAGAACCTTCACTGATGAGCAAGGGCATCTTTCGTTCGGCGAGTCGCGAGTCTGAGTCGGTTGTAAAGCGAGCACAAGACTCGTAGTAGTCCGACGTCAAAAGCGACGCAGCCACATGCGCGCAAGTGCCCACACTCCCATTGCCGCGACCGCACCACCGATGAACCGAGCGCCGATTCCCACTTGGAGCGTCATCATCCATCCACCGGCTAGAACTGCACAAGTGGCAAAGACGCTGGCTACCACCTTCACCCAACGCCGCCGCGGAGATCGCAGCGCCACGACGAGCGAGATCAACCCGAGCACCATGATGGTCAACATGATGATTGCAGCGGCCATCGCAAGCGATTCCATGTCGTCGACCTTACGCCGCCAGAAGAATTAGTCGAGTGCGATGATGCACACTGCCAGGGCAGCCAACACCACTCCGAACACTTGGGATCGATGAACACGCTCGCGGTCGACGCCGACAGCAAGCGCCATGGTGGTACCGGGATACAGGCTCACGATGACCGATACGACCGATAGCAACCCTTCCCGCACGGCCAACACATACAGCCAGTTGGCGAGACTGTCGAGCAGACCTGAACCGACTGTCGGTGCAACGTGAGCTCTCACTCCCTTGACAGTCGATCGGGTGGCCACCAACAACACCGCCAGATATGGAAGCGACGTCATACGCATGATGAACACCGGCCACACACCACTGTCAGAAGTGGTCTGGTGAAGAGCGACGAACACGAAACCGAACAGCGACCCACCGAGGACGGCGAGTAGGACAGTTCGTGCAGGCGCACGATGATGACCCGGGCCGAGAATGTCACTGATGAGAGCGATTGCTACGACCGCAACCGGCATAGCGACGAGCGTGGTGACACTCGGACGTTCTCCAATCGACAGGCCCACGATGATTGGAACCACCGCGCCAGTGACAGCGGCTGTGGGTGCCGCGACTGTCATGTGTCCAGAACTCATCGCCTTGTAGAAGACGACCAGTCCGGTCGAGCCAAGAACGCCGGCTAGCGCACTCCAGGCCCAGTCAGATGCAGGTGGAGCAGGAATGTCGGCAATGAGAGTTGCGACAGCGAGCACTGCAATTCCGAAAATCTGTCCGACGAACGTGACGCCGATGGCCGAGACATGACGAGTGGCTTTGCCTCCGAGAAAGTCGGCAGATCCGTAGACGACGGCAGTGAGAAGCGCCAACAGGACTGCCATGTGGTGGGCACGACGGGACTCGAACCCGGGACCTCTACCGTGTCATGGTAGCGCTCTAACCAACTGAGCTACGCGCCCTAACTAGGGACTGCTCAGGATATCAGGGGATTATTTTCAGGCTCACTTCGTTTGCCAAAAGCCGACCCTGGCGGGTCAGACAAGCCCGACCATTGCGCACCGTCACGAGACCCTCCAGATCTTCTATCGGCAAGTGATGTGCGTCGATGCCGTCACGCATTCGCAACATCAATTCGAGGCGTTCACGTTCGCGTGTGCCGCTGTCGAGAGTCTCCCCCGCCGCCTCGGTGGGCTCACCTCGCGTCACAGCCAGAATGTAACGCTCCGGCGTGCGCACGTTCCACCATCGACGACCATCTTCATGACTGTGTGCAGCACAACCGACACCGAGATAGTTGCCCTGCGTCCAGTACATGATGTTGTGCCGACACTCGTAGCCAGGCCGTGCCCAATTTGAAATCTCGTAGTTCTCGAGTCCTGCGCTGGTGAGGATGTCGTCAGCGACAACGTACTTGTCTGCAAGGTCGTCATCGTCGGGGTGTCGTGCCGCATCGAGCGCCAATGGCGTGCCAGCTTCGATGGTGAGTGCATATGCAGAGATATGTGTCGGCGAGAACTCGACCGCCTCCTCCAGCGTGCGCGACCAGTCATCAAGAGTTTCCCCATGGGCCCCGTAGATGAGATCGAGGTTCAACCCGTCGATACCTGCATCGCGCACTGCCGCTACTGCCACTTTCACATGTTCGACATTGTGTGTACGACCGAGCGACGCAAGAACTGCTTGTCTCATCGACTGAACGCCCATGCTGATGCGATTGACACCAGCAGCGGCGTAACGCTGCATCAACTCGAGCGAGACGTCATCAGGGTTGCACTCGACCGTGATCTCTGCTCCAGAAGCAAGAGGCAGCAAGTCGATACAGGCAGCGAGCGAACCTGGGTCGACCATGGTCGGGGTGCCTCCGCCGACGAACACTGTGTCGACTGTCGTCATGCCCCTCGCCACGGCACGCTCAATGTCGGTGCGTAGTGCAGACATGTAGTCACTCACCAATGACTGTTTGTCTGCCCATGTGGCAAAGGCACAGTAGTCACATTTCTTGTGGCAGAACGGAATGTGAACGTACACACCGAACGAGTCGGCATGTCTAGGTGTGGCCTGAACCGACGTGGTCACGCTGTTGCAGGCGGAACGAACAACAACCCAAGTTCGCCCAACTTGTCACCGACGCTGTCGACTGCGACATCGAGCATGACCGCGATGGCGCGAGTGTCATGGGCTCGCACGGTGATGACTTTTCCATTGAAATCTTGACGCTGCACTTGGATCATTCGCAAGAACCGCTCGAGCATCTCGAAATGTGAGCCGGGCATGGTGGACAGCTTTGCGACATCGATGCGAATCTTTCCGGTAGTTCCAGTCGATGACGTGTCGGAGCTATGTGCGTCGCGGGGCAGCAATTGCTCGACGCTGACGCCGTAAAAACGCGCCAGACGTTCGAGTCGCGGCACGGAAATTGCGCGTTCGCCACGTTCGTAGGCACCGAGCACCGAGGCTTTGAACTCGCTGTCACTTGATGCCTCTACTTCGCTCAGTGACATGCGCTTTTGCTGGCGGATGCGTCTCAGCCGCTCGCCGACCAGCAGAGTGAACGGTGAATCCTTGAGCAGTTCGTCGTCGGTGGGGTGCGCCATATCGCTACACAGTGTGGTCGGTTCAGCGCGGCAAGTGTGCGACCATGCGCGTGGCCGCCACAATCGCTGCAGTCTCGGCACGCAGTACCCCGTCAGCCAAGCCCGCGCGGTGGACGCCCGGCAGCTCGTCGTCGTCGAAGCCCCCTTCTGGTCCGATGATCACCATGCTGATAGTCGAGACATCGAGCGCCGGTGCGCCGATGTCTGCGACCGCCACGCCCGTCTGACCTGTGACGGTCGATGCCTCGACATTCGACTGCAATGTGGGAAGCCACAAGCAGCGCGATTGCCGAGCAGCAGCGCGAACGATGCGCGAATACCGTTCGTGTTGATGGCGCCACTTCTCGTCGTCCCACCGCACCACCGACCGACGAGTGGCGGCCAACAACACGATGTCGTCGACCCCCACTTCCACCAGTTTTTCTGCGGCCCATTCTGTTCGGTCGCCTTTCACCGGCACCATCGCCACACCGACGCGGCGCGAACGAGGTTGAACGGTCTCAATTGCCGATTCCACTGTCAGTCGGCCCTTTGCCACATAGCGACACAACCTCCACGAGCCCTGCCCGTCGCTCGCTGACACTGATTCTCCGTCACGCAATCTCAAGACATCGCTCAAGTGATGAGACGTCTCGTCGTCGAGTTGTGGATCGCCGAGGCTGTCGACGAAGACATGTGCTGCAGACATGCGCAGATCCGGGTTCATGCCAGATTGGTTCTCACGAAAATGCGGACTTGATTCGCGAGAAAATGCTCTTGTCCTCTGGTGTCACGTCGTCACCACGCAACTCAGCGAACTGTCGCAACAAGGCCTCTTCTTCTGTCGTCAGCTTGGTGGGTATGTCGACTGCGATACGCACGACGAGATTTCCTCGGCCGCGCCCGTTCAACACAGGTACTCCACGTCCCCGAAGAACAAACTGTCGTCCGTGTTGCGTACCGGCCGGGACAATGAGGTCCTCTGGTCCATCGAGAGTTTCGAGTACCACATGAGTGCCGAGCGTTGCTTGAGCAATCGACACGGACACAATGCACACCAAGTCCGCACCGTCACGCACGAACCTGTCGTGCTCTGCGACCCTGATGTGCACATAAAGATCGCCTGACGAACCGCCACGGGGGCCCACCGCACCACGTCCGGTGAGCCGCAAGGTCGAGCCAGTGTCGACCCCTGCAGGCACGTCGATCGTGTAATCGACCACACTCACAGTGCGACCTTCGCCCTTGCATGCAGAACACGGGGTCATCACCACTTGCCCGTACCCTGAGCAACGGGCACACGGCCCAGAGGAGACCATCTGTCCGAGCAGACTCTGTCGCACGCGGCGCACCTGACCTGAACCGCCACAATCGCTACAGGGCACCGGCTGAGTGCCACTTCCGGCACCGCTTCCGCTGCACTCGTCGCATCGCACCGCGGTTCGAACATCGATCGGAATAGTTCCACCGAACACAGCTTGTTCGAGCGTGATGTCAGCGATGACTTCGAGATCTTGGCCACGAGGCGGTCCGGATTGCGCGCGTCCACCGGCGCCGAAGGGCGAGCCACCAAAGAACGCTTCGAAGATGTCGCCAAGTCCACCGGCAGCGAAGGGATCTCCCGATGACGCTGCGCCGCTGATGCCGTCTTCTCCGAAACGGTCGTAACGGGCTCGTGCATCAGGGTCGGACAACACTTCGTATGCACGAGTGACGAGTTTGAACTGTTCTTCTGCCTCGGGTTTGTCCGGGTTCGCGTCGGGATGTAGCTCGCGTGCTCTACGGCGATACGCCTTCTTGATGGTGTCCGCATCAGCGGTTCGTGACACACCGAGTAGTTCGTAGAAATCGGCAGACATGGCGCTGGCTCATGAACCTTCTGCGAGACGACGACCGAGCTGTTCCCCCACCACTTCGACCGTGGCCAATGCTTGTGGATAGTTCATGCGGGTCGGGCCGAGAACTCCGACTGATCCCATGACTTCACCATCTGCGACAACTGGCGCAACGACGACAGAACATGCGGCCAATGGCTCGACCCCGTGCTCGGCGCCGATAGCGACAGATAGACCTCGGTCGAGCACATCTTTCAACAACGACACCACCACGTACTGCTGCTCGACGATTTGAAGAACATTGCGCACCACTTCAACAGCTTCGAACGACTGGGCCAACGAAGCTGCGCCACCGACAAAAACCGGTTCGTCGCCGGAGTGACGCTGAAGTGACTGCACGGCGACCGCACACACGATGTCAGTGTGAGCCTCGTTAGTGAGAGGCACCGACTGGACGTCGACGAGAGACTTGCCGATGATTTCTGAACTCAAGTGAGACGACGCCCGCACCAGATGAGAGTCGTCGATTTCTTCTGACAACGAAATGATTTCATTCTCGACAGTTCCGTTCGAGAACACCACCACGACGGTGGCGGTCCGAGAGGACAGACGAACGACTTGAATCGATCGGACTGTCGTTACTTCGGTCTTCGGACCAACGACGAGGGCCGTGTGGTGCGTGATGTCTGCCAAAAGATGAGAAGTCTGACGCAAGAGTTCTTCGAGCCGACCATGACTGGACTGAAAAAACTCTCCGACCTGCACTGTCGCTGCGCGGTCGAGAGAGCCGTCTGGAGCCAGGGCATCGACGAACAGGCGGTATCCCTTGTCCGTCGGAATTCTGCCGGCTGACGTGTGAGGCTGAGCGAGATAGCCCTCTTGCTCGAGGACTGCCATCTCATTTCGTACCGTCGCCGACGACACGTTGACACCAGGCAATTTGGCAACATGACCTGAGCCGACTGGCTGGCCAGTGGCGATGTATTCCTGCACCACGGCGCGCAGGATGTTCGTCTTGCGGTCGTCAAGCATGGTGCTTCAAAGTTTACTTGCCCGACACCTTCTTGTATCGGGCGAGTGCTTCTTCTCGCTCGACCGCATGATCCACGATCGGAGCCGGATAGTGCGCAGGCGCGTGCAATCCGAGTGTCCACGGCGCATGGATGTGGGTGTTGTCAAGGTCGGCAATTTCAGGAATCCACGTTCGGAGATAGGTGCCGTCCGGATCGAACTTCTCGCTCTGACCGAACGGATTGAACACGCGGAAATACGGTGCCGCATCCGTGCCGGTACCCGCTGTCCACTGCCAACCATGATTGTTCGACGCAATGTCGCCGTCGACAAGGTGCCGCATGAAGAACGCTGCACCCCACTGCCACGGAACATGGAGGTCTTTCACCAAGAAACTCGCCACGATCATGCGCACACGATTGTGCATCCATCCGGTCGCCAACATCTGCCTCATTCCAGCGTCGACGATGGGGTATCCCGTGCGCGCTTCGCACCACGCGACATACCGCTGCTTGGCTCGCGCATCAGTGTCGACTGGCAGGCGATTCATCTTTTCCTGCAAGTTGTTCCACGTCGAGTCGGGACGGTGGAACGTGACATCGGCATAGAACTCGCGCCAACAGATCTCGCTTCGAAAGTGATCTGCGCCACTTCCTGCTGGCAACTCTGCGAGAAGCTGTCGCGGATGAATGACGCCGAAGCGAAGTTGCGCCGACAACATTGACGTGCCGTCGATGCCCGGATTGTTTCGAACGTCTTTGTAGTCACCCAACCCCCGTGGTGCCCACGTGCTCCAACGCTCCCATGCGGCTGACTCGCCAGCATGGGGAAGAGTCGCGCCACACACCGGGTCGGCCGGAATACCGTCGGACAAATCGGATGCGTCTTTCCACTTCGGAGCGCAGTCTCCGACCAACTTCCATTCATGTTGCTGCCAACGCTTGTAGAACGGAGTGAACACTCGAAGTGCTGTTCCATCGTCTTTCAGCACGACACCTGGGTCTACGACGTAGGGCGAATCTGAACCGACAAGGCGCTTGCCTTCTGCTGCCAATGCTGCGGACACTTGTTGATCGCGCGCACGCCCATACGGTGCAAAATCTCGGGCGCAATGCACATCGGTGACGTCGAGCGCTCTTGCCAGACGTGGTATCTGCTCCTCCGGTGCGCCGTGCACCACGACGAGTGCGCCACCGATCTGGTCATTCAGAGCACGAAGATTGCTCAACATGAACGACATGCGGGCTGCACCTGCTCGTTCGGCGAACTTCGGGTCGAGCACGAAGACCGGGACCACGCTTCCCTTTGCTGCAGCGGCAGCCAGCGCCCCGTTGTCTGACAACCGCAGGTCGCGCCGCAACCACCAGATAGATGTGACCACTGCCTATTCACCCCGCTTTCGATGAGCGCTCGGCAGACCGGACGGTGAAATACGCAAAACCACACACCAATGAGACCACACCGCCGTAGCCCATTGCCCACTCGTTGCTCACATTGTCCGCGATCCAACCGGTGATGGGCCCTCCGATCGGCGTGGAACCCAAGAACGCGACAGCAGTGAGTGCAAGCATGCGACTGCGCATCTCGGAAGGAAGCCCGACCTGCATCAGCGAATTCATGGACGACACCATTGCACCGAGGGACCAACCGAGCGGCACCGACCACACATACGCAGCTACCAGGTTCGGTGACCACGCAAGTGCGATGTTGCCGATACCAGCACAGACAATCGCGAGAAAGAACCAGCGACTAGTCACCTCCCGCAGACGAGCGATCGACAACGAACCCAGGAAAGAACCGGCGCTGATGACTGCGAGCATCCAACCGAACGATCGTGTGGCATTCCATTTCTCGTCCAGGAGTTTCGGCAACACGACCGCGTAGTTGTACGCGAACGTGCACACGACAGTGAACACCGTGAACAACACCAAGAGTTGTCCATGATCACGTACATGACGAAGGGCATCGCGCACGGGCTGACCCCCTGGTTTTGCTTGGGGCGTCTGGTACAAGGACTGGGGCGACAAACGTGTGAGCGCAACGAGGATGGCTGCGAACGACAACCCGTTGACGATGAACAACCACCCTGTCCCGAGGGGGGCAACAAGAACTGCGGCGAGAGCCGGCCCGAAGATGCGTGAGCCGGTCATTACTGCGGTGTTCAGCGAGATGACATTGCTGATGTCTTCCGGAGGTACCAACTCTGTCACCAAACCACGCCGAGCCGGATTGTCGATTGCATTCGTGATGCCCAACAGAAACGACATGGCGTAGATCACGGGCAAGGTGACGAGCCCTGTGAGGTCCAGAACACCGAGCACGAGAGCGAGCACCGCCAGTGAGGCTTGGGTGCACAGGGTCACGATGCGACGGTCGTGACGGTCGGCGAACCCGCCAGCCCATGCACCGAGAAACAACATGGGCAAGAACTGAAACATGGCATTCAAGCCCATGTCGGTGGCGCGACCAGTCAGGTCGTAGAGCAAGAACGACGTCGCCGTGAATTGCAGCCACGTGCCCACCATTGAGACGAAGAGTCCGAAGAAAAAGAGGCGTGCGCTCTGATGACGCAGCGAGCGGAATGTGCCGGGCGTGGTTGTATTTTCAGGACGCTCTTGAGGTGACGTCGCGTCTGTGACACGCACGTCAGTCGTCCAACTTGAGCGCACTGATGAACACATCTCCGGGGATCTCGACCCGACCGATTGCCTTCATCTTCTTCTTGCCTTCTTTCTGCTTCTCCAACAGCTTGCGCTTACGCGTGATGTCGCCGCCGTAACACTTTGCGAGAACATCCTTACGTTTGGCCTTCACGGTCTCTCGCGCGATGACCTTGCCACCGATTGCAGCCTGGATCGGCACGTCGAACATCTGGCGTGGGATGAG
>DAIOTI010000026.1:0-11701 GCA_036752105.1 Ilumatobacteraceae bacterium
ATCGAAGGCCTTGAAAGAGTCACCACCGTTGTTGAACGGACACGTTGAGTTGGCTGAACACTGTTTCAGGAATCGAGTGAGCTGTTGCTCGAAACCAGCTGCTTGGCGAAGTCCGCTCTCGACACTTGAGATGTTCGGTTCAGAGGCGCCGTCGAGTACTGCAGCACGAACAGTGGCCGGAAACATGGTCGCCCATGTCGCACCGAGCTCACTGCCGTACGAAAATCCGAAGTACGTGATCGTGTCTTCACCGAGCGCCTGACGGATGGAGTCCATGTCGCGTGCGGTCGACGCCGTCGAGAGGTACGGAAGAATTTTCCCTGACTTCTTCTCACATTCGTCCACAAAGGCCTGTTGCTCGGCGAGAAGGGCCTTCTTCTCGACTTCATCATCGGGTGAGCCATCCGCCTTCATGTACAGGTCGAAGTTGTCCACACAATCGACGGCTGGAGTGGTGTCACCGGTACCTCGAGGGTCCCAGCCGACGATGTCGAAGTAGTCGAGAAGCGATTCACTCAAGTAGTAGGTGGCATTCTGAGCAATCTCTGAACCGCCAAAACCTGGCCCACCGGGGTTCACCAGCATCGAGCCGATGCGCTCCTTCTGTTTGGTCGCTGGTCGCATCACGATGTTCAACGAGAAGGATCCGACTTCGGGGTCGTCGTAGTCGTACGGAACATTCAGTCGAGCGCACTTCAACTCCTCACAGTCGTTCCATGTGATGGTGTACGTCGACTTGGGAGCAGTGGTCGTGATATCCGAATCTGTCGTCGAATCGGTGACAGCACTCGTGCCGTCAGTGCCTCCTGAGCTGCCACCACACGAAGCAAGCACCACCATCGACACGATGAGAAAAGTCGTGGTGAATGCTGGAAGTGAGCAGCGAGCCCGAGGTGACATCACTGTCACATTAGGGGTTCCATGACACATTGCGCCGTAGCCTGACGATGTGCGAATGGGTCCACATCACATGTTGCCGGGTGATCCGTCCACGGTTCGCGGTGCACGTGTGCGCCGCTCATCGCTCATCCGTGCATGGACATTTGCTGCCCCATATCGGTGGGAAATCTCTGCATTCCTCGGTTCGATTCTTGGCGCGGCACTCCTCGGACTCGTGCCCCCATTCCTCTTTCGCGCCATTCTCGACGACGCCATACCGGATCGTGACCGTTCGCTCATAACGTGGCTTGCGTCGCTGGTCGTGTTGGCAGCCGTCGGTGATGCGGCACTCGCTATTTCACAACGTTGGTTCAGTGCTCGTATTGGCGAAGGTCTCATCTACGACCTTCGTGTTGCTCTGTTCACGAAGGTGCAGCAGATGCCGATTGCATTCTTCACACGAACACAGACAGGTGCACTCATCAGTCGTCTCAACAACGACGTCATTGGCGCGCAAACTGCCGTCACCTCCACACTCGGAAGCGTCGTTTCGAATGTCGTCGTTCTCTTCACGACATTGGTGGCGATGTTTGCTCTTGAATGGAGACTCACTCTCATCTCTCTCGTTGTGCTGCCACTTTTCATCGTTCCTGCGAAACGTGTCGGCCTACGGCTCGGCGCCATTGCCAGAGAGCAGATGGAATTGAACGCGCAAATGAATACTCAGATGAGCGAGCGTTTCAATGTGTCCGGCGCCATGTTGGTGAAGTTGTTCGGCAGTAAGACACGCGAGAGCGCTTCATTCAGCACAAGTGCCGCTGGCGTTCGTGACACCGGAGTGCGCAGCGCAATCTACGGCAGGGTTTTCTTTGTTGCGCTCGGACTAGTCGGGGCGCTCGGTGCGGCAGCGGTGTACGGCATAGGTGCACATCTTGTTCTAGACGGTGCTCTCACCGCCGGAACATTGGTTGCAATGGCGACACTTGTTCAACGCATCTATCAGCCACTCACCGGTCTCACCAACGCACGTATCGAGGTGATGACTGCATTCGTCAGCTTCGACAGAGTGTTCGAGGTTCTAGATGCCCCGGTCGCAATCGTCGATCGACCCGGTGCTTTCGACCTCATCGAACCGCGTGGAGAAATCGTGTTCGATCATGTCGGATTCCGGTATCCGCCAGGTGCGACGGTCTCCATTCCTTCGCTCGAGGCAAGTGGTGTCATGCAGGGAAGTGATCCTGACGTGGATGTTCTCCACGACGTCAGCTTCAGCGTGCACGCTGGTGAAACTGTCGCACTTGTCGGCGCGAGTGGCTCGGGGAAGACCACCATCGCAAGTCTTGTTCCGCGCCTGTACGACACGACTCGTGGTCGAGTGCTCATCGACGGACACGATGTCCGTGATCTCACGGAAGTGTCGTTGCGTGGTGCGATTGGTGTCGTGTCGCAAGACCCACACCTCTTTCACGAGACCATCGAGTCGAATCTGTTGTATGCACGACCCGACGCCACGACCGAGGAAGTCATCGCCGCATGCACTTCGGCACGTATCCACCACACCATCTCGTCGCTTCCCGACGGGTATGCGACAGTTGTCGGAGAGCGCGGCTACCGCATGTCTGGTGGCGAGAAACAGCGCCTTGCGATAGCCCGACTGTTGTTGAAGAACCCTGCGATCATGATCCTCGACGAGGCCACCAGTCATCTCGACAACGAAAATGAAGCCTTGGTTCAGGAGGCGCTCGATGTCGCTATGCGCGGTCGCACCGCCCTCGTCATCGCACACCGTCTCAGCACCATTCGTGACGCTGACCGCATTGTCGTGATCGACGCTGGACGGGTGGTGGAGCAGGGCACCCACGACGAGTTGATGGCCAGAGACGGTCATTACGCCGCGCAGGTCCGAGCCGGCGGGTCCGAGGGCCAGCTCTCATCTGCTGTACCCCAGTGATAGAAGAGGAACGTGGCGGTGTCCTCTAAGAACGATCTCTTGCACGACGATGGGCGGCCCTCGTTCACTGTCGCGCAGTTCGTCGATGTGTTGAACCAGGTCATGAAGCAGGCCTTCGACGGTGGTGTGTGGGTCGAAGGGGAAATTGAAGGGCTCAAACAGACCGGGCCGAACATGTATTTCACGTTGGTCGAGCAATCCTCCAAGGGAAAGATGACCCTGAACGTCAATCTCTTCCGTAACGATCTTTCGCGTGTCAACCGGAAACTGTCAGAACAAGGCCTAGAGCTGAAAAATGGCATGAAGGTCAAGTTGCAGGGGTCACCTGACTATTACGGTCCCTTCGGCAAGTTGTCACTCATCGCTCGTGATGTCGACACCACTTTCACCTTGGGTGATCTGGCACTGAAGCGTGAAGAGCTGCTCCGAAAGCTGCGCGATTCGGGGGTAACTGAGAAGAACAAGCGCAGACCATTGCCGTTGGTCCCTCTCCGCCTCGGCATCATCTCGAGTGCGGAAGCAGCAGGCTGGGCCGATGCGCGACAACATTTGAGTGAATCAGGGATTGCGTTCCACGTGAAATTCTGCGCGGTTCGCGTTCAAGGCGAGCAGGCCGCACCGATGGTGGTGCAAGCTCTCGATTATTTCTCGCAACGTGCCGACATCGACATCGTGCTACTCATGCGAGGCGGTGGCTCGAAATCCGATCTCGCAGCTTTCGACGAAGAGAGCATCGCCCTCGCCATCGCTCGATGCCAACACCCCGTGTTCACCGGAATCGGTCACCAAGTTGACCGCAGTATCGCTGATGAAGTTGCCCATACGGCTTGCAAAACACCCACCGCGTGCGCCGATGCCGTCATCGAACATGTGTCGTCTTTCCTAGTCGACCTCCAAGACACGGCCGCTCGCATTGCCAACGCCACTCGAAGCGCTCTACAGCGCTCGCGCACTCGGCTCACTCTGTCGACAGAGCGCCTTAGAACGATTCCCAACAACAGCCTCGAGCGTCAGCGTCAGAAAGTCATGCTTGCCGACCAAAAAGTGCGACTTCTCGATCCATCTGCAACATTGGCCCGTGGTTGGTCGATCACACGTGACTCACGAGGAAACATCGTCCGTGATGCATCGTCGGTGTCGCGGGGCGAAGAACTCGTCACCACAGTCCACGGAGGAACAGTGCGCAGCACCGTCACGGAGGTAGAACAATGAACCCACCAAAGAAGACCGCACCATCGAAGGCTGCATCATCCTCAAACTCTCAGACAGAGCCGAAGGGTTACGCCGAGGCCCTTCGCGAATTGGAGAAGATCCTCGGGGAAATCGACGGACCGGCTGTCGACGTCGATGTTCTTGCATCAAAAGTTGAGCGGGCGTCGTACCTGGTCACCTGGTGCAATGAACGAATCACGTCCGCGCAACTTGCCATCGATGAAGTCGTGGCCAGCCTTCCCGACATCGACGTCGACGATGCTGACTTCGACGAAGATTTCGAAGACGACGACGAAGACGACGAGTGATGTACCGCACTCGCAACTTCCAGCGAGGTTGACCTAGCCTGACTGGGTGATCCCTTCACCCCCTCCGCAGTTGACCGCTGTGGCAACTCGAGTAGAAGCGTGCCTCGATGCCACCATTCGTGCTCACCAAGATCGGTGGACAGCACTCGATCACGACCTTGCACTTCCTATGCAGGAAATCCGTCGTCTCACGCTGAGCGGTGGAAAGCGGTTGCGCCCAGCCTTTGCCTATTGGGCGTTCGTCGCCCACGGCGGTGACCCTTCAGATGATCGCATCATCGAAGTCGGGTCCGCCATCGAGTTGTTGCATGGCTTCGCACTCTTTCACGACGACATCATGGACGGTGCAGACTCGCGACGCGGTGTGCCAACCACTCATGTGACGCTCGCCAAGCAGCACGAGGCGGAGAAGTGGGCGGGTGAGTCACGGCGATTTGGCGAAGGAGCAACGATTCTCATCGGTGACCTCGCTTTCGTCATGTCAGACGAATTGTTCGGTGAAGTCTCGAAAGACGTGAGGTCGATGTGGCATGAACTTCGTCTCGAGCTGAATGTCGGCCAATACCTCGACATGCTCGGCTCTGCTCGCCACGAGCGTCGTCGAGAGGTTGCTGATCGAATCTGTCGCTATAAGAGTGGTAAGTACACCGTCGAGCGCCCCCTTCATATCGGCGCACTCCTGGCTGGGCCGTCCGATGTGGCGGCCACAGTCGAGGCGCTCTCACGCATTGGGCTACCCCTTGGTGATGCCTTTCAAATGCGTGATGACGTGCTTGGTGTCTTCGGAGACTCGACGGTCACTGGCAAGCCCGTTGGCAATGATCTCCGTGAAGGCAAGCCCACCCCGCTTCTCGCCCGAGCTTTCGACATGGCGAATGCTTCGCAGAAAGAAATTCTTTCAACTGTCGGTCAGCCCGACCTCAGTGTCGACGATGTGTCCCACATTCAAGCCGTCATCGTCGAGTGCGGAGCATTGGCCGGCATGGAGTCACTCATCGACGAGCTTCGAGACGTGTCGATCGCAGCAATCAATGCTTCGGTACCTGCAGGCGAGGCCCGTGACGCGCTCATCTCGCTCGCGGTGTACGTCACCGAGCGCGCCGCATAGTCGTCGACACGCACTGCCGGTCGTCGCAGACCTCGCACAACTAGCATTGACTCGATGTTCCTGCGAAAGCCGCTCCACATGTATCTGTTGTGGGCGACAATCGCATTCGCTGCTCTTTCATTCCTATCGGCTTATTTCAAAGTCGGTGAATCTGATGGCGAGGACTCAGCCGTCACGACGACCACCACGACGGTTCCACAAACCACCACCACTTTCGTGCGCCGCGAGTACACGGTGCAGAACGGTGACTCCTTGTTCACCATTGCGCAGAAGTTCAACATCAGCGCACCTGCACTGGTGGAGCTGAACAAAATCAAGAATCCAGACCGTGTGCCGGTGGGCACTGTGTTGTTGCTGCCACCAAGTACAGGCTTCGTGCCGATTGGTGCGACAACAACCATGCCGCCCTGATAGTTACACTTGAATCATGACCACGACGTTCTGGCCGACGAAAGAACATTGGTCAGTGTCCATTCCTCTCCATACGCCACACGAACGTCTCGGGTGTCTACAGGAGACGGGTTTCGTCGCGCTGAAGCCTGCACCATTCACAGTTCCCGAACATGAGTGGGACTCACTGGAGTACATGGACTGGAAGAGTGGTGGCGACACCAACTTTGCACCACTTGCATCGGCAGACGGTCAACTCGATTGTCGAGGTTTCTGGGACAAAGGCAAGACCGACAAAGACGCACTCTGGACATCGAATGCCGATAAAGCTCCGACGTTGAAGTCATACGTCACCGATGTCGGCGCGAATTTCGGTCGGGTTCGCATCATCAAACTCGAGCCACAAGACCGCGAAACCGCCATACGTAGTTTTCATCGCGACGACAACAACCGTTTCAATCCTGAGAACGAAGGCTGGGTGGTGCGCTCATGGCTCGAGTTGACCGACAGCCCTGACAGCTACATGTTGCTGATGGACAATGACCACGACGGTCTGCCCGATCCGAGCACAGAACGACGTGTTCCCCTCGCGCGTGGTTCACGTTTTGTCGTCGACACACAACGGTTGTGGCATGTCGTCGTGCACAATGGCAAAAGGCCCCGGTACGCACTCATCACCAGTTTTGAAAGTGGCCCCGCGCTCGAGTCTTTCATTGAGCGTGAGCGCGTCTAGCTCACACCTCTCATTCAGTTTGAGCGGTGTGATGCCGCCATTTCGGCAATTTCACGCATGATGCGCGCAACGTCGTAGTCCTTCGGTGTGTACACCGCCGCCACACCTTGATCACGAAGTACGGCCCGGTCTGACTCTGGAATGATGCCGCCGACGATGACCGGTGCATCGACACCTTCCTTGCGCAACAACTTGATGACAGTTGGTACCAGTTCCATATGTGATCCAGAGAGAATGGAGAGTCCCACGACATCAGGATCTTCATCTCGTGCACTTGCAGCGATCTGTTCTGGAGTGAGTCGGATACCGCTGTAGACGACCTCCATACCTGCATCGCGTGCCGCCACAGCGATTTGTTCTGCGCCGTTCGAATGACCGTCGAGACCTGGTTTTGCCACGAGAAATTTTGGCGGTCCGCCCGCAAGTGTCTTCACGAAGGACGCAACGTCGGCCAACTCGTGAGAACGTCGACCAACGGCGGCCGACACGCCAGTTGGAGCTCTGTATTCGCCGAACACTTCTCGCAGCACACCAGCCCACTCGCCAGTGGTGCCGCCGGCACGAGCCAGCTCAATGGAGGCCGTCATGATGTTTGTTGTGCCCTCGGCGGCACGACGAAGGTCTTCGAGCGCCGCCTGAACCCGGGCCGCATCACGCGTGGCGCGCCAGGCATTGACATCAGCGATGGTCTCGGCTTCGACGGCGGGATCGACGGTGAGAATGTTGTCGTTGCCGCCGAGGGGAGACGGCTCGCTCTCGGAGTATGCGTTTACCCCGACCACCATTTGGTCTCCCGCTTCGATTCGTCTCGTGCGGTCGGCCATCGATCGGACGAGACGGCCTTTGAGCTCGTCGATGGCAGCAAAAGCCCCGCCCATGTCGAGCACCTCGTTCAGTTCAGCCCATGCGGCATCACGCAACTCTGCTGTCCGAGATTCGACGACATGTGATCCATCGAAGATGTCGTCATACTCGAGCAAGTCGGTCTCGAAAGCCAACACTTGTTGCATGCGGAGTGACCACTGCTGGTCCCACGGCCGAGGAAGACCGAGAGCCTCATTCCATGCCGGTAGTTGCACGCTTCGAGCACGTGCACGTTTCGACAATGTGACGGCCAACATCTCGAGCACGATGCGTTGGACGTTGTTCTCAGGTTGTGCCTCGGTGAGTCCGAGCGAGTTCACCTGAACGCCGTAGCGGAAGCGACGAGCCTTGGCATCTTGTACGCCGTAACGCTCTCGCCCGACGCGATCCCAAAGTTCGGTGAACGCTCGCATCTTGCATACTTCCTCAATGAAACGAATTCCGGCGTTCACAAAGAATGAGATCGACCCGAAGACCTGATCAAACTGGTCGTCGTCCACCTGACCACTTGCGCGGACAGCATCGAGCACATCGATTGCTGTGGCAAGTGAATAGGCGATTTCCTGCACGGGAGTCGCACCTGCTTCTTGCAGATGATACGAGCACACGTTCATCGCGTTCCATTTCGGTGCATTGTGGGTGCACCACGCGACCATGTCGACGATCAGGCGACGCGACGCATCGGGAGGAAAGATGTAGGTACCACGGGAGAGATATTCCTTGACGATGTCATTCTGCGTAGTTCCGCGAAGTTCCTTCGTGGCGACACCTTGCTCTTCGGCATTGGCCACATACAGCGACAACAGCCACGCAGCAGTTGCGTTGATGGTCATCGACGTGTTCATCGTCCCCGGTGGAATGGCATCGAGCAGAGTGCGCATGTGGCCGAGGTGAGCTACAGGAACGCCCACCTTGCCGACCTCTCCACGAGCGAGGAGATGGTCAGGGTCGTATCCGGTTTGGGTCGGCAAGTCGAACGCAATCGACAAGCCGGTCTGACCTTTTGCCAAGTTGGTGCGGTACAGCTCATTGGATGCTTTCGCGGTGGAGTGACCGGAGTACGTCCGCATGAGCCACGCATCAGCATGACGAGGTGTCGACATGCACAAAGTATGCCCGCAAGTCCCGCGGTCTGGCGTGGGTGTGGGTCAGATGTCTGGGTCGATGCCGTCAGCGCTGTGGGGAGGTGGCGGCGCCGAGACGTGCCAAGTACTCGTGCCGCGGCACTTCAGAGACCCCTAGGGAACGCAGATGGTCGGTAGCCCACTGGGTGTCGAGCAACGACATGCCAGCTATCTGCATCATCTCGACCAAGAACCACAGAGCAACTTTCGATGCGTCTCGCTCAAGATGGAACATGGACTCACCAGCGAAAAATCTGTCAAGTCGCACTCCGTAGAGTCCGCCGACAAGTTGATGGTCGTTGTTCCACACTTCGACGCTGTGGGCAACGCCCAGACGATGCAACTCGACATATGCATCAACGAAGTCGGTAGTGATCCATCCTCCAGTACGGCTGACGCTCGAACAGCCCTTGATGACCTCTGCAAACGCATGATTGATGGTCAATGTGAATCGTCTACGACTTTGGCGAAGTGACCGTGTGACTCGAAGGTCCCCGAAGTTCAGGACACCACGTTCCATCGGTGACCACCAACCGAGCATCGTGTGCTTGCGGTCAAGGTACATGGGGAATAGACCGCGCGAGTACGCATCGACAAGTGTCGACGGTTCAAGGTCTGCACCTACGCAGACGACATCGTCGTCTGGCCAAGTGTCGACGTCAGGAAAGCCCCAACGACTAGTAGGTATAGAACCCTGCACCGCTCTTGCGACCGAGTTTTCCGCCTGCTACGAGGCGTCGAAGTGTCGGCACTGGTGCGAAATTCGGATCTCCGAACTCTGCGTAGAGCGCTTCAAGAATCGACAGTGAGGTGTCGAGCCCGACCAAGTCAAGCAATGCGAATGGTCCCATCGGGAAGTTGCAGCCACCCTTCATCGCGGTGTCGATGTCTTCCATCGAAGCAGTACCCGTTTCCCAGATGCGAATTGCGTTGTTGAGATATGGGAACAGGAGTGCATTGACGATGAAGCCGGCGCGGTCCTTCACGTGAACGCCGTTCTTGCCACACGCCGCGACCACCGCCGATGCGGCTTCGATGGTCTCGTCGGAAGCGGTGAGTGGTCGCACAATTTCGACAAGTGGCATGGCTGGTGCCGGATTGAAGAAATGGATACCGCACACCTTGTCTGGACGGTTCGTGGCCATCGCCATGTCGACGACCGCGAGCGTGCTGGTGTTCGTCGCGAGAATTGCGTTTGGTTGAACGATCGCGTCGAGCTCGGCGAACAACGACTTCTTTACTGCCAGATCCTCGACCACAGATTCAATGACGAGGTCGCAGTTGGCAAGTGCCTTGATGTCATCTGTTGCTGACAGGCGCGACATGATCGCGTCCTTGTCTGCAGCAGAGATTTTCTCGCGCGACACCTGCTTCTCGAGGCCCTTGGCAATCGAAGCGACCATTGCCTCCGCAGTCGACTTCTGTCGCGAACGAACCGTCACCTGAAGCCCGGCCTTGGCGAACACCTCTGCGAGTCCAGAACCCATGATTCCGGAACCGACGATGCCGACGTGAGTGATGTGGGATGCCTTGTTGTCGCTTGCCATTCCCGCGACAGTACCAATCGCGTTACCTGCGCCCCCTATCGTCGTCGCATGGCCGCAGCAGTTCCTCACCGACGACTCGACCTTGAGGGCGTACACAATTTCAGGGATATCGGAGGCTACGAAACACAGTCGGGGGGTCGTGTCGCACGTGGCCGCGTGTTCCGAGCTGATGGTCTGAACAGACTGACCACTCGTGACGTCGAGCGGGTGCGAGGTCTCGGCTTGCAGACGGTCATCGACCTTCGCTCGACTCATGAAGTTGAATCACACGGAACATTTCCCGTCGACGATCATCCGGTCGACTTTCACCACATACCAACGGGCGATGTCACCCGGAAACGCCCGGAGCTTCCAGACATTGCTGACGACGCAGATGTACTTCGATACTCATACCTCCGCATGCTCGAGTCGAGCGCCGACCAGCTACGTACAGCATTCACTCTGGTTGCAAAGCAATCGAATAACCCGCTCGTCTATCACTGCACCGCGGGTAAAGATCGCACCGGTGTCTTGACGATGTTGATTCTCGGGTGTCTCGGCGTGTCGCGACATGACATCGCGACTGATTACGCATTGACGTCCGAGACGTTGGAAGAGTCACGCGCAGTGCTGCAGACGATGTACCCCGAGATCGCGCAGGTCGGAAACGATTGGGGTCATCAGTACATGATGGCGAGTTACGACACGATGGATCGACTCGTTGGGGACGTGCTCGCACGGCATGGAAGCATCACAGATGCCACCCGTTCCCTCGGTGTGACGACAGAAGCAATTGACCTTTTACAGAACAACTTGATTGCGTGAACACCTCAGACGGAGGTGTCGTCAACTCTCGGAGATCGTGACTTTCGAGATCTTTACTTCACGTGACGGTGCTCCGCCCAGGTCACCAGAGCCAGAGTTCAGAGCCATGATTGCTTTGGCGACATCGAGTCCTTCAGTGATCTTTCCGAACACGACGTATGTACCTTGACCGTCGAGAGCCGCAGCATTCGGCCCGGTGATGATGAAGAACTGTCCACCTGCACTGTTCGGTTCTGCAGTGCGTGCCATTGCAATTTGTCCCTCGGAGTATTTGTAGCCGGAGCCTTCGTCTTCGATGGTGTAGCCCGGGCTGTCGGTGTTGGTGGCGCCGCCGCCCTGGATGATGTCGATGCTCGAATCAGTGCGGAAGATGTAGGAGTCGTCGTAGTACTTGTAACGAGACAGCACCACGAAGTTGTTCACCGTCTTCGGAGTGTTCTTCGTGTCGAGTTCGATGACGATGTCGCCCTCACTGGTTGACATTGTCGCGGTGTACGACTTCTTCTCATCGATGCACATCGGTGGGGCTTTTTCGAACGTCGTGGTACGGGCCGCAGAGCCATCATCGGCCGGGCAAGTGGTGTCACCAGAGACCGTTTCACCGGCAAGTGTGGTGAGCGTCGGTGTGTCACTTGTGGCGACTGTCGTGTCGGTCACGTCGACCGTGTCGGATGAATCGTCGACTGCGAACGTGGCAACGGCCCAGATTGCGAGGACTGCAGCAGGTATTCCGAGTCCGACCTGTAGTCCACGTCGACGGACCTTGGCCCGCTTGGCCGCA
>DAIOTI010000027.1:0-795 GCA_036752105.1 Ilumatobacteraceae bacterium
TGTGGGGCGTGTCGGTCTTGTCCGACCAGCAAGCGGCAGGCGGAATCATGAAGCTCGGCGGATCGGTGTTCATGTGGTTCGTCATCATCTACTTGTTCTTCAAGAAGTTCATGGGTGGCTTCAATGAGCGTCAGAGTTACAAGCCGAATTCGTCGCCACCCGATGCCGAAATCGTGGGCACAGACGACGTGCTGTTGTTCAAAGACGTCGAAGAGGCCTTCAGCCGAGTGAAGGCCGCACCCGAACCACAATGATTCGCTGCGAGCGCATTCCTCCGGATGCGACAGTTCGCGAAATAGTTGCGCAATGGAGCCATGCTGAATGGCAGTCCTCGTTTCCGGCCGATACTCCAGACACCTATCTTCAGATCTTCGCGGAGTCAGATACTTCCGACGTCGAACTGCCCTTCGTGTACGTCGCGTGGCTCGAAGGTGAGCTTGCAGGTACGGCTTCTCTTGTTCCTGATGATGAGCTTCCCGAGGCCATCGAGCCAGGGCCGTGGCTGGCTGCGATGTACGTGCACCCGGCTTCTCGCCGTCAGGGAGTCGCGAATGCGTTGCTGTCACATGTGGAAGCTGAAGCGCGGCGTCTCGGTGCGTCAACCATGTACTTGTACACCCACGATCAGCGTGAGTGGTACTCGCGCCACGGTTGGTCCTTTCTTCGGGTGGCAGCGTTGAATGACCACACCGTCGAGGTGATGTGCAAGAACCTCTGAATCAGCGTTGTGAGTCGCTCGGTGACCAACTGAAGGTGCGGGCAGCGAGCACCAAAGCAACTGCCGACCATGCGACG
>DAIOTI010000027.1:805-2004 GCA_036752105.1 Ilumatobacteraceae bacterium
ATCGTCGGCGCCGCAAGTCCACTTGTTGAATGACCCGTGGCGGTGCGCATGATTGTCGCGAGTGCGCCCGACGGAAGCGCAGTTGCCACTGCGTTGAGCCCAGACGGCATGGAATCTGAGTCGATGATCATGCCGCTCAACAGCAGCATCAACAGGTACAAGCCATTTTGTGCCGCGAGGTTGACTTCTCCGCGCAACGTTCCCGCCAAGAACAGGCCGATTCCGACGAAGCTCGCCGTGCCGAACACGAAACCACTCACGAGCGCGACGGCATTCAGCCCGCTCGCAGACCACCCGAGCACTGCGGCGATGACTGCGAGCAGCACGAACTGGACCACTTGCACGACGACGACGCAGGCGAGCTTTGCTGCAATGAGACGCGGTCTGCCCAACGGGGTCGCTCCGAGGCGTTTCAGGACGCCGTACGAGCGTTCGAAACCGGTGGCAATACCGAGGCTCACCATCGCCGATGACATGAGTGCAATTGCAAGAACACCGGGGAACAAGAAGTCGATGGCGTCACCTTCACCTGTTGGCAACACATCGACTACGGAGAAGAACACCAATAGCAACACCGGAATGCCCATGGTGAGCAACAGTTGTTCACCGTTGCGCATCAGCAGCCGCAATTCTGCGCTGGTCTGGGCTCGCCACTGCTTCATCGCCCATCTCCTGTGGCGTCGATGATGCGTTGGAAGATGGCTTCAAGAGTCTCTGATGTGCGTAAGTCATTCAATGGAAGGGAGTGATCTGCCAGCCACTGACTGAGACGAGCGATGAGCGAAGTGGTGGGATCGGCAGAAACGAGGACGAGCCCATCTGCACCCCGAGTCACCTCGGCTCCCAGGTGCCGAGAAAGCGCACCGGCGTCCAACTCCGGCGAACTACTGAATCGCAGTCCGTCGTTCCCTCGACGAAGGTCGGCGAGTGTTCCATTCGCCACGACGCGACCGTGATGGAAGATGACGATGCGGTCCGCCAATCGTTCAGCTTCATCTAGTTCGTGTGTGGCGAGCACCACCGCACAACCTGTTGCAGCAAGATCGGTGACTATTCGCCGGATGTCCTGACGACCGGATACGTCGACACCAGCTGTCGGTTCATCCAAGAACGCCACCTCAGGTACCGCTGCCAGTGCGAGTGCGAGTGACAGGCGCTGTTGTTCACCACCAGACAGTCGCTTCCACGTGTGGTCGCGT
>DAIOTI010000027.1:2014-11626 GCA_036752105.1 Ilumatobacteraceae bacterium
ACCAAGACCCACACGATCGACAAGTTCGTCTGCTGACGCACCTTTGTCGTACAAGTCGACGTACAACCTCACGACTTCACTCACACGAGAGCTGGGGTACACCCCGCCTCCTTGCAACATGACGCCCATCTTTCTCGTGAGTGCTGCGTGATCTCGCAGGGGGTGAAGACCAGACACCGTCACGTTTCCAGAGGTGGCCGTGCGGAACCCTTCACACACTTCGATGGTCGATGTCTTGCCGGCACCGTTTGGGCCAAGGATGACCGTCACTTCACCTTGAACAGCCGTAAAGCTTGCATGGTCGACAGCGCGTAGGTCGCCATAGGAAACGACGAGATCTTCGACGACCACACCAGACACGCTTCTCACACTACGAAACAGACACGGTCGGGAACACTGTCCACCGCTAGCCTCATCGTCGTGATTGATGTCCGTTTGCTACGCACAGATCTTGCTGCCGTGCGCACTGCACAGGCCCGTCGTGGCAAGCCCGATGTGTTGGCTCAAATCGACGCTGCAGTCGCACTCGACAGCAAGTTGCGCGACCTCACGGCTGAGCGAGATGCGCTTCGTGCCCGTGTGAACGACCTGTCGAAGCAGGTGGGCGGGTTGCGCAAGGCCGGCAAGAACGACGAGGCCGAAGCGGTGAAGAACGAGAGCCGTGCCCTCGGCGAGACCGAGCGCCAGTTGCAGGTCGACTTCGATGATCTGCAGGCGCAACTGCGCGATGTCATGTTGCGCATACCGAACATTCCTCACGTCGACGCTCCGAACGGTGCCTCCGATGCCGACAACCCCGTCATCAAGGGTCCGGTCAACATGCCGGCAACTTTCGGAGAGCACCAACGCGTCCCACACTGGGAAACAGCCACGGCTCTCGGCATTCTCGACAACGAACGTGCGACGAAAATCGCCGGAGCAATGTTCACCATGCAGCGCGGACTCGGTGCAACTCTCGCACGCGCTTTGTGCCAGTTCGCACTCGATCAGAACGCGGATGCGTTCGAAGAGATTCGTCCACCATCTCTCGTCACCACCGCGACGCTCACTGCAACTGGGCATCTGCCGAAGTTCGCTGACGATGCATTCGCCATCGAACGCGACGACCTCTGGACCATTCCCACAGCTGAAGTACCGCTCACATCGCTGTATGCCGGGGAAGTGCTCGACGAAGCACAGCTTCCGGCGCGCCTCATGGCATACACGCCGTGTTATCGCCGTGAAGCCGGTTCTGCCGGACGAGACACACGTGGAATGTTGCGTGCGCACGAGTTCGACAAAGTTGAAATTCTCGCCATTGCAACTCCAGAGCAGTCACCGACGCTGCTGCAAGAACTTGTTGCTCGAGCAGAGGCCCTCATTGCTGCACTCGAGTTGCCATATCGCATCATTGAAATCTGCACCGGTGACATGGGTGGTAGCCACCACCGCAGTTTCGACCTTGAGGTATATGCACCAGGTTGCGACGCATGGTTGGAAGTCAGTTCCGTGAGTTGGTTCAGCGACTACCAAGCACGTCGCGCCGATATCCGCTTCAAGCGCCATGGACAGAAGGGCACCGAAATTGCCAACACATTGAACGGTTCTGCACTTGCAGTGCCACGTGTGTGGGCGGCCATCTGCGAGAACCATCGCCAACCTGACGGTTCAGTCCGCATCCCCGAGGTACTTCGTCCGTACATGCGCGGCGCCACCTCCATCGCTTCGAAGTAACGGACGCACTCACGTGAGTATTCGAGACCGTCGCATCCAGTACGAGACCGCTGGGCTCGATGTGGGCGATCTTGACCGGGACCCATTCGCGCAATTCAACCTGTGGTACTCACAAGCCGAAGAAGCAGGAATAGCTGAGCCACACGCAATGACCCTCTCGACAGTCGATGCGCATGGCGCTCCAGACTCACGAGTGGTGCTAGCACGCGGAGCGGACGAACGCGGTTTCGTCTTCTACACGAACTACGACAGTGCGAAGAGCGCGCAGTTGGAAGAGAACCCTGTTGCGTCGGCGGTGTTTGCTTGGCTGGACCTTCACCGACAGGTACGAGTGCGGGGCAACATCATGAAGGTGTCTTCAACCGAGAGCGACGAGTATTTCGCCAGTAGGCCACGGTCATCGCAGATCGGCGCGTGGGCATCACCACAAAGTCGTGTGTTGGCCGACCGAGAAGAGCTCGAAGACTTGGTGACAGAGATGACCGCACGCTTCGACGGCCGAGATGTTCCCCGCCCAGAGAACTGGGGTGGGTGGCGCCTTGTTCCGGTGTCAATCGAGTTTTGGCAGGGTCGACCAAGTCGACTTCATGATCGCTTCAGGTACGAACGCGGTCGTGATTCGTGGACGATGTCGCGACTCGCACCCTGACCACGGCAGTTCCGACAATCCCCGCGAAAACAATCGCCAGTCGCCATGCCCCTTGATCTTGCAAGAACGAGGTAACTGAAGACTGCCAGTCTTCGACGGTGCCGGTGACCGAGTCAGATGATCGTTCTGTGACCGCGCCGTACCAGTACCACGTGAGGTACAGACCAGCGAGAGCAATGAACACCGCCGACACTTTGTCGATATAGCGAAGGCTATTGCGCGCAAAGGTGAGTAGACCTCGTTGAGCCGTGGCAAGGGTGACCGTGAGTGCAGTGACGAACAAGGCCATTCCCAACCCGTACAGCACGATGCTCGAAACTCCGGAAACGAAACCGTGACGACCGACCGAACCGAGCACGACAGTGGTGAGCAGGCCGATGGTGCAACCAATCGATGCGACGGCATATGCGATGCCGTACACGAACATCGCGCGCACAGTTGAATCGCGCTCGGTGGGGATGGATGGTCGCATGAATGTCGGCTTCCATCCGGCGAGCATTGCGACTCCCATGATGGTGAGAACAACGCCGACAATGAGACCGACGTATTTGGCGTTGTCCGAGATGACGGTGGTGAAAAGTCGTGTGACTATTCCGACCACGAGAAAAATGGCGATAAACCCGCTGCTAACCGCAGCACTGACAGTGAGCGCTCGACGAAGCGAAGCAGTTTGTGTCGACTCGCGGTTGGTCTCGAGCCCGAGGAAATACATGAGGTACGTGGGTAGCAACACGAATCCACACGGGTTCACTGCGGCGAGCACTCCGAGAATGAAGCTGTACGCAAAATCACCTTGCATGTGTCAGGCCTCGACGCCGAAGTGTTTGGTGAGCGCTGCGCGCAATTCCTCGGCAGAAATCTCGCCTGCGTGCGTGCCGACGATGATTCCGTCGGTGGACACGAACAAGGTGGTGGGCATTGTCCCGACACCGACTTCTGTCAGAAGATCAGCGTTGCGATCTGTGTACAACGGGAATGTGACGCCCATGTCAGTGGCCCACTTTGCAGCGACCTCGGCAGAGTCGTTCGGATTCACCCCGATGACATCGACCACGCCAGTGAGTTCAGTGCTGATGTTCTGAAGGGCGGGCATTTCACGACGGCACGGCTCACAGGTGGAGAACCAGAAATTGATGACAAGTGGTCGACCTTGAGGAAAGATCGCGGTGAGGTCACCAGTTGTCACCGAGGGCAGATTGATCGCGGGGAGCGCCTCACCATTTGTAACGGCGTTGGTGCCGATAGTGGGATCTTGCACCACACCGGGGTTGGTGAGATTGGCGTCGACGCCGTCGTCGGAGGCCGAGCTGAACAGCCAACCTCCGACGATGGCGACGACAAGGGCCGCCACGGTGGACCAGACAAGGAGATTCCGACGGATTCTCACATGGTCAGGCTACGAGGTGACGAGGAATGGGTACCTCGTCGATCTCGATGACCGGGCGCGACTTTGTGGGTGGACGTCCGCGTGGCTTTTTCACGGCCACGACGCGTCCCATCTCGAGCAACTCACCTCCCCAGACGCCCCACGGCTCGAGCCGTTCAAGGGCACCTTGGAGACAGTCACGTGCAGATGTGCACTTGGCGCAGATGGCCTTGGCACGCTGGATGTCGACGTACTCCTCCGAGAAGAAGAGGTACGACAACGTTCCGTTGCCGTCGCTGCAACGCAGAGCCGACAGACGTGCGGGCTCTTCGCGGAGAGTGACTCCGCCGATTTCTTTGTTGATTGCTGTGTACATGGTGTCTTCTTTCTCATTGGTTGTCGTTGAGACTGATTTTGGGCAACAAAAAAGCCGCCCGGTTCGTGGAACCCGGCGGCCTCTGTGGCTTGTATGGAGCTTGTCGCTACATCTGAGCCTTCGTGAGGTGCCGGGCAGTGCGCTTATTCGAATGCTTCGCTGCCACTGGCTTGGTAAACCACATGGCATACGTCGCGGTCGCAAAGGCCACGGCATAGGCAAAGGCGCGCGCAGCAACGACCACGGGGCTACCCGTGGACCAGAAGGTTGTTGCAGCGGCGTTCGTACTCATGAGTCGTCTACTCAACCACAGGTTCAGGGGGTCTGGCAAGCGGTTTTTCCACAAGGCCGGCAAACCCTTATGGGGTAAGGAGTGTGATGTGGGGACCGGGGCTCTATGGTCGACGTCATGACCGTGAGGGACAAAGTGACTGCGTTGGAATGCGTACCACTGCCAAGCTCGGGTCGGGTGTTCCGTGCAATACGGCCTGTGCGCCTCGGCGATGCGAGCCCCGGTGGCAGATGTCGGCTCGATTCTCTCGCCCGCTACCTCCAAGACATCGCCAAAGATGACGGACAAGACACTGGCGTCACCGGCAATGATCTGCACGGATGGGTGGTTCGTCGCACGCTGATCGATGTGCACGCATTTCCCACGTACTTGCAACGTCTGTCTCTTGCAACATGGGTCGCAGGTCTTGGGTCGCACTGGGCCGAGCGACGCACGCAGATGAGCGATGAATCTGGGCGAGTGCTCGTTGATGCATCTGCCATCTGGGTGCACATCGACATGAAGACGATGCGGCCAAAAGCTCTCACCTCGACTTTGAGCGAGGTGTGGGGCTCTTCCACCGGCGGACGCGAAGTTGGTGCGCGACAAGTGGTGAAACCAAGCGTGGTGCGTGCAAGTGGTGCGACACGCACGTCGTCGAATTGGGTCACTCGTTTTTCAGATTTCGATGCGCTCGAGCACATGAACAATGCCGCGTACTGGGAAATCATGGAAGAGCAGTTGATCGCTAGTCGGCACCTGCGAGAGGACGTGCGCTTCCTCGTTGAACATCACGACGGCATCACACCAGGGGCACATGTCGAAGTTCAACGCTTCGACGTGTCACCGAGTGAAGTGACATTGCTTGTCGAAGCCGATGAGCAGGTGCAAGCTGGAATGTGGTTCGGCTCTCGCTGAACGCACGCGAACTACGACAAGACGTATTCGAGAATGCCGTTGTTGTCGCGACACTCAAATTCACCACGTAAGCGCAGGTGTTCGAGATGGGCGTAGGTCTCGCTGTGGGCCATCGGACCTTGGGCACGCGGTGAGAAGAGATATGTGGCGAACTCCATGACGGAAGCCGGTTTGTTCAACGTGCTCGAAGCATCGCGCAATCTCTGCAGACGTTCGTCGTGGTGTTCCTTGATTTCTTCGGTGCGCTTGGAGATGTCGTGGAACGGGTTGCCGTGCGCCGGTAGAGCCACTTTCACTTGCTGACCGAGCTGACCGACCTTGTCGAGCGAGGCGTAGAACATGCTCAACGGGTCATCAGACGCCGACAGACCTGGCACATGCGGGGTGATTGTCGGCAACACATGGTCACCGGTGATGAGCACCCCCTCCTCAGGGTCGAACAAACAGAGGTGGTCCTCGGTGTGGCCGGGTGTGTGAATAGCAAACCATTCACGACGTGCGAACTTGATGGTGTCGTGTTCACGCAACCGAATGGAAGGTGTGGGCATCGGCACCATGCGATGAGGAGGACGAATGATGTTCATGGGGAAGCGTCGCTTCCACGGAATCTCCATGTCGGGTCCGCCCCACGGCACGTGTTCACGCGGACGAGCGCTGTACAGGGCCAGTTCTTCGGGGTCGAGGTCGCCCGGCTCATCGGGGTTCCACCATGACCTGAACAAGCGGTGTGCCACGACATCGGCACCTGACTTGTCACGAATGCGCTCGGCCCCACCGAAGTGATCGGGGTGGCTGTGCGTGACGATGATTGAGTGCACACGTCGCATCGGCACACCGATGTTCTTCAGACGCTGCTTGATGGCAACCCAGCACTCTTTGTTCGGAAGACCTGGGTCGACCACCGCGACCCCGCGCTCGTCTTCGAGCACATACATGTTGACGTGACCAAGGCCGGTGAAGTCGATTGGCAACATAGTGCGCAAGATGCCAGGCGCAACTTCGGTGATCTCATCAGTTGCTTCGATTTGTTCTTGCTTCAACGGGCGCGGTGCTTCGATACTCACGACTTTTTCTCCTTGAAGATCTTGTCGCGGTAAAAGCGCAACTCGTTGATGCTTTCTTTGACGTCGTCAAGCGCACGATGTGTGCCGCCCTTCGACGGTCGAGCATGTTCAAGACCGGGGTACCAGCGCTTCACCAGTTCTTTCACGCTTGAGACATCGACGCAGCGGTAGTGCAACCAGTTCTCGATGTCAGGCATGTACTTGGCGAGGAAGCGACGGTCAGTGCCGATGGAGTTGCCGCAGAGCGGAATTTTGTTTGGTTCGGGGCTGTGCTGGCGGATGAACTCAAGGGTCTGGGCCATGGCGTCGTCGAGGGAGACGGTGGACGCCTTGATGGCCTCGAGCAGGCCGGACTTGGTGTGCATCTCCACGACGATGGGCTCCATGTGGGCGAGTACATCGTCTGGCTGATGAATGACCAGATCGGGGCCCTCGGCGACAACGTTCAGTTCGTCATCGGTGACGATGGTGGCGATTTCCACGATGGTGTGCACTTCGGGATTGAGACCGGTCATCTCTAGGTCCATCCAAATCAGCACCCAGACAATCTAGGTCGCCTGTCTGGGAGAGAAGGGATCGGACTGCCTAGCGTGAGGGTGATGGTCGCGATTCACTTGAAACAACTCGACGAATCCCTTCCATTGCCGCGTATGGCAAGCCATGGTGATGCAGGCACGGATCTGCATGCACGACATGACGGTGTCATCTCACCAGCAGGTGGTCGATTACTCATGGCAACTGGCATCGCCATTGCGTTACCCGAGGGTTATGCGGGGTTCGTATTGCCACGTAGCGGACTTGCGCTGAATCATGGCATCAGTGTGGTGAATGCTCCAGGTCTCATCGACTCTGGTTATCGCGGAGAGTTGAAAGTGGTGTTACTCAATACCGATCCGACACGGCCGTATCGCGTGTCGCGAGGTGATCGCATCGCCCAGCTCGTGGTGCAGAAAGTCGAGAACGTCGAATGGGTCGTGGTAGATGAACTTGGCGGTCACGACCGTGGCGGTGGATTCGGCCACTCAGGTCGTTGACGCAACGACGCCGTCGGAACTGACAGTCCTACGACAGCGGAACACCGAGATGGCGAAGCGCCATCGACGTGTACATCGCGACTCCATTTTTCATCGTGGCCTCGTTGAACACTGCGCGGTTGCTGTGGTTCGGCGGGGCAGTGCGCGGGTCGATGCCGTCGGGTGATGCGCCAAGAAACATCATCGAACCAGGCACCTTGTTCAACACATAGCTGAAGTCTTCTGCCCCCATCACCGGTGCGGGCATCTTGACGACGGCTTTGTCTCCGACTAGTGCGGTCGCGACATCTAACGCGAAATCTGCAAAGTCCGCATCGTTCACAGTGACCGGGTAACCCCAACCAAGTTCAACCTCCGCGCTCATCTCGTGCGCTGCAGCGATTGTCTCGGCAAGTCGACGAATGTTGTCGTGAATCTTGTTTCGTGTTCCTTCGCTCACCGCACGGATCGTCCCCTTGATGACGACAGATTCGGGAATGACGTTGTTCGCAGTTCCCGCACTGATGGTGGTGACAGTGACGACGCCTGGGTCGAACACGTCGAGGCGACGCGTGACCATGATCTGTAATGCCTGCACGATTTCGCAGGCGACCGGCACGGGATCGAGCGCGAAGTGAGGCGAGCTTGCATGTCCGCCTCGACCAGTGATGGTGATGGACAGTGTGTCGCTCGACGCCATCGTCGGGCCGCCCTTGATGGCGAGCATGCCATTTGGAATGTTCGTCGACACGTGCAACGCAAATGCGCCGGTCACCGGCGACTCTGAGCCGTCGGCAAGATGCGGCACATTCAAGATGCCCTCATCAAGCATGAATTCAGCTCCGCCGAAACCCTCTTCACCTGGTTGGAACATGAAGAGCACGCGGCCAGCAATGTCGGATTTGCGTGCAGACAACACTTTGGCGGCACCAACGAGCATGGCGGTGTGTTGGTCATGGCCACATGCGTGCATCATTCCGTCGACATTCGACTTGAAGTCGATGCCGGTGTCCTCGGGCATGGGAAGCGCGTCCATGTCACCGCGCAACAGAACTGTCGGCCCTGGCTTGTCGCCAGTCAACATCGCGGCGATTCCACTGGTCGTTGAATGAAGTGTGATGTCAAGTGGCAAGTGTTGGATCTGTTCCATCACCTGCTCGCGCGTCTTCGGCAGGTCGTTTCCAAGCTCTGGCCAACGATGAAGATTGCGGCGAAGCTCGACAGTTTGGTCGAACACATCGGCTGCTTGTTCGAGTACGCCGACAGGTTTGCCGTGTCGTTCCCGAGCGCTGTCGGTGCCGTTGGTGTCTGTGGATTTGGCCATACCCAATGGTAGGCACAAGTTCATGTCAGGCGTGCAGGGTGCAGGTGTCGAGATGGTCGAAGAAGTCGACCGCAGTGGCAATGTACTGCGCCTTGTCACACGTGGCGAGATGCGGCAGAACAATCTGCGACATCGCTCTGTGTTCATCGCAGTCATGTCGGTCGATGGCGATCTTCTTGTTCACCAACGTGCAGAACACAAAGACCTGTGGCCAGGGTGGTGGGATTGTGCCGTCGGTGGTGTCATTGCCCCTGGTGAAGAACCCGAAGCAGCTGCACGGCGCGAGCTGGCCGAAGAGCTTGGAATCGAGGGGGCGATTCTTCAGCCACTGGGAAGCGGTGCCTACGAGGACGATTCGGCATCACTAGTCGCGTGGTGTTACTCGGTGATTCACAACGGACCATTCACATTTGCCGACAGTGAGGTGCAGCGAGCCGAATGGGTGAAGCCAAGTGAACTTGTCGAGTGGCTGACTGCAAAGAACTTTCTTCCAGACACGCTTGCGCTAGTTCTCCCTCGGCTGGTGAGTTACCGCAGGGTCATCGCTTAACATCAAGTCGTGGCTCGACATATCGACGTTGAATTCACCATCGAACCGTTCATCGAGGGTGAACCAGGTCCGCACGTGACTGCGGCAGTGGCTGCAGTCGAGGCGCTCGGCTTGTCAGTCGACTTTGGCCCCTTCGGATCCACATTCTCGGCACCAGAAGATGGGGTTTCTCCTGCAGTTGCTGCGCTGATGGATGCTGCCTACAAGAATGGCGCCACACACGTGAGCGTCCATGCGGAACGAACTGATTAGTGGACGCTGCACGACACCCCCTCATCGCAGCCATCAGTCCGGTTCTGGCAGCACTTGGTGCACGAGTCGTCTCGGCAGAAGAGCAGCAGCCGGCTGACATTCCACTTCAGTGGGAA
>DAIOTI010000028.1:0-11560 GCA_036752105.1 Ilumatobacteraceae bacterium
ACGATTGCGAATGCCGAGACCGAGCGCCTTCTTGGTCGCTGTGAACTTGTCGACTATGTCCGTGATTCCTTCCAGCTGGAACGTGTCGGCATACGAGTAGGTACCAGAGCCGACGAGGCCGTCGAGAGAACCGGTGGTGTCCGTGATCGTGACGTTCACCGAATCAAGACTGAACGGCACACATGCGACTGCGCTCGCCGCACATTGTCTCGAAGCCGAAGAACCGACGTTCGCGAGCCCCTCGATCGTGCCGCTGAGTGAAGCACCCTTTGCGGCCGATGTGGCCGTGAATGAACATGCGACGGGCAACTGAGAGGACACCAAATTCTTCATGGCGATGAGGGTCGGCACCTTGAGCCCGGCGTCGATGCCGACGGTGACAGAAAGGTTGGAACGGAAACTGCACTTCAGATTGAACACGCCGTCTGAGAATCCGAGTGAATCACTCTTGGCGGTACCAGTGAGAGTCACGACCTTGCCTTCAACGGCCAACGTCGGCTTGCACTCGAGACTCACCACGTTGAGCAATCTCACCGGGTTCGAACTCAAAGCAGTTTCGAGATCCTTCACTGACTTGTGCGTCGTCGCACCATCTCGGCAGTTCACCGAATTCATATCTGCGATGTCGCCAAGAACTGGCGTCCAGTCGGCTTCGACAACCAAGTCGGCCGGTGCAGGCACCGTGACCGTCGGCGTAGATGCCCTGACTGAGGACGAGGCCGCTCCGAGAGTCGCCGTGACAACTAGTCCTACCAATGCCGCCTTACGCATATGAAACCTCCGAATTGGTTTCCTCAAGGTAGCACCGGCCTCATCGGCCCCGCTTCGAACAGCCCGCGATTTCTACTGGGCTTGAAGATAAACACCGTTCTTGAGGGACAAGTCACTCAAGAACCGCAGCACGGCATCTCCCACGACAGAAGGTGCTGCCCCCTGCTCCGCGACGAACTTCAGCGTCTCCGACGCGAGCACACGCTCGGTCGCGATGAAACCTGGGTTGATGTTGCAGGCACGTATTCCGACTGGCCCGTACTCGAGCGCCAACATGTCTGCCATGCGGTGAAAGCCGGCCTTGGTAGCCGCGTATGTCAGCGGCCATCCACCTTTGCCCACCGGAGCCGGCGGTGTGTGTTGACCAGCACCCGACGTGATGTTCACGATGGTTCCGCGCAAGCCCGCAATCTCGTCTTGTCGCAACATGGCATTGAGAATCGTCTGCGTGAAGAGAAGCTGCGCTGTCAAATTGCCAGTGACACGATTGATGATGTCGCGACGATCTACTTCTCCGAACAGGCGATCGTTACCTGGACCGGCGTAAATGGCATTGTTCACCAGCACGTCGAGTCGACCGTCTGTCGCAGCGAGTGCTTCGTGGGCCGCGTTCTCGAGCGCCTCGAGGTCGAGCAGGTCCATCACCACACACCGACACTCAGCACCGAGTTCTCGAGCCTCACGTTGTGTGCGCTCAAGACTTCCCTCAAGTGGCCCACCCGTCTCAGGACTGCTCCCCGAACCTTCTGTGACCGTTCTAGCTGTGATCACCAAGTCATATCCGTTCGCTGCTAGCGCAAGAGCGATTCCTTTGCCCACACCTCTACTTGCGCCAGTGACCAATGCCGTCGGCCTCCGAGTTGTCATCACATGACCTCAGCTACAACGTCGGCCACTTCATTGGCCATCGCCGGGTCAGATGTGGCAGGAACCACCACGAACTCGTCGCAACCGATCTCTTTCATCTCGACAAGCAGATCGCGAAGGGCTGCCTTGTCGTGGATACGCATCGACTCGCTGAGTTGTTTGGCGAAGTCTGGCGAGAATACCTCGAGGTATTCATAGGCAAACCGACGAAGCACTTCTCGTGAGTCCTTTCCAAGAGACACGAATGTTCCGGTCATGTGTCGTGGCTTGTCGGTGCGCCCAGCACTTGACCAGGCAGATTCCGCAGCCGCGAACTGGCGCTTGGCTTCAGACACATCGGCCATCAGAGTGAAACCGCTCACCCCATGTGCCCACTTTGCTACTCGCGCCATTGACTTCGGACCCATTGCCGAGCCGAACAACCGAGGCCCGCCTTGCTGCACGGGTTCGGGCCCCACCGACTCACCGTCGGCAGCGGCTCCACCGGTCCACAGTCGTTTCACTTCGGCAACCGCATCGTCGAGTCGCTGATGACGATTGTCGAATGGCGACGCAAGTGCGGCATAGTCCTGCCACCGTCCACCGACACCCACGGCAACATCAAGTCGGCCACCCGACATCACGTCAATCGTCGCCAGTTCTTTTGCAATCAAGGCCGGCTGATGCCAGGGCAAGACGATGACATTGGTCATCACTCGAACTCGTTCTGTGGCGACAGCTGCTGCTGCACACAACGTGATTCCTTCGAGGTTTCGAAACGTGATGCGCTCCCCAGCCGAGATACTCGAAAACGGTCCGTTGTCGGCGGCCTGACACCACCCGAGCACTCGGCTTCGGTCAAGTCCCCGCGCCATTTGAGGAATTGCGAGTCCTACATCCATACCTGCTCCATCTGCTCTATCGCTTGCACCGCTACTTGGTCGAGTCCGACATCAGTCGATCGACGAGGCGTTTGAGCGGTACACGAAAGTCGTCCAACATCGGCCATCCTGCGTCGGACATTGCCTTGTTCTGCAGCACTGAATTCGTAGGGCGCGGCGCAGGTCGTGGGGGCTGAAGATCAGCTGTCAGGATCGGCCGCACCCGGTCAGGGTCAAGTCCTGCGGCAATCAGCACTTCGCGTGCAAACTCGAACCACGAGACCTCACCCTGATTTGTGACGTGCCAGATTCCGGCCACATTCGCGAGTGCTAGATCAACGATGCGCGCGCCTGCGTCGTCTGCGAACGTCGGATGACCTCGTTGATCGTCTACGAACGACAGCACTTCCTGGTTCTCTGCGATTCGCAAAATGGTCTTTACCATGTTGCCTCCCGTATATCCGCACACCCAGGAAATACGCACGATCGCATCGAGAGACGACAATGCTTGCTCGCCTGCCAATTTGCTCCGGCCATACGAAGACACAGGGTTGGTGCGATCCGTCTCCACATATGGTCCGACTTTCGTGCCGTCGAACACATAGTCCGTCGACACGTAGGTGACGTGAGCCCCAGCGCGGCGCGCTGCTGCCGCGACGTTCGCTGTGCCTTGCCCGTTGACAGCTAGTGCCTTGCTCGGGTCTGCTTCGCAGTTGTCGACCGCTGTCCATGCGGCTGCGTGAATGATGTGGGTCGGACGAACTTTCTCGACCACATTCATCACTGCGTAGGCATCGACGATGTCGACATCGGCGTGTGCGGTACCGATGCACTCCACCCCACGTGCGCTTGCAACAGCAAGTAGCTCAGTTCCCAACTGTCCGGCGGCACCAGTGACTAACAGTCGCGTCATGACATGAGGCCTACGGGGCCTACTTGGCCTTCTTCAGCGGTTCCCACCACCAACGATTGTCCTGATACCACTTCACTGTCTCGAGCAACGCTTCATCAAGGGATCGCCTCTTCTTCCATCCCAACTTGGTGATCTTGTCGATATTCACCGAGTAGCGACGGTCATGACCCTTACGGTCTTCAACATATTGGACACTGGATTCGTCTTTGCCCATGATGTCGAGAATCTTGTCGACAAGTACTCGATTCGGAGTTTCGTTGCCTGCACCGATGTTGTAGATCTCTCCGAGGTTGCCCTCTTCGAGCACCAATTGGATACCTGTGCAATGGTCGTCGACGAACAACCAGTCACGCTCGTTCAGGCCATCGCCGTACAGCGGAATCTTTCCGCCGTCCATGAGATTGGTGACAAACAGCGGAATGGCCTTCTCGGGGTATTGATACGGACCAAAGTTGTTGGTGCACCGAGTCACGACCACGGGCGTGTTGTGCGTCGAGTAGTACGACAGTGCGATCAAGTCTGATCCGGCCTTCGATGCAGAGTATGGCGAACGAGGCTCGAGCGGATCGGTCTCGAGCGACGAACCCTCTTCCACCGATCCGTACACCTCGTCTGTTCCGATGTGAAGTACTCGTTGCATCTCCAGTCGTCTCGCAGTGTCGACGATGACGTTCGTGCCGTAACAGTTCGTGAGAATGAAATCATCAGAACCTGAAATCGACCGGTCGACGTGGCTCTCAGCGGCGAAGTGAACCACGACCTCATGGCCCTTCATCGCGGTTTCCACCGCTGCAGGGTCACAAATATTCCCCTGCACGAACGAGAATCGCGGATCATCTGACATGTCCTTCATCGTCGACAGATTCCCCGCATAGGTGAGTGCGTCGTAGACGGTGACCTCATGGTCAGTGGTGGCAAGAACATGGCGCACGTAATTGGAACCGATGAAACCGGCTGCACCGGTGACGAAGTACTTCATGTCATGTCCTCAAAGAAACGTGTGGTCGCAACTCAGGCGCGATGGCAGACCGCGACGGGTTGGCCTGGTCTCGAGCGGAAAGGACAGGGTCCTTCACGCCCCAATCAGCACCAATGGCAGGGTCATCCCAGGCCACTCCAAGTTCATCTTTCGGGTTGTAGTACCCGTCGACGAGGTACGTGATGGTCATGTTCGACAACGCAGAGAACCCATGAGCCACACCGGGCGGGATGTACACACCACGGTGGTCATGCGTGCCGTCGGCGCGTGCGCCAAGGTCGATCACTTGCGTGCGTCCGTCACTCGGCGAACCTTGACGCAGGTCGTGGAGCACCACTCGACACGAACCGAAGGGTACGTACCAGTAGTCGGCCTGATGTAGGTGGTAATGAAGTCCGACGACTGCACCGGCCTGACGGTCACCGCGATTTCCTTGAATCATCTCGCGACCCTTCGGAAACCACTCGCGACGATATGTCTCGACGAAGAATCCGCGAGCATCACCGTGAATGTCCGGGGTCACGACATAGACGCCTTCGATGATGTCGGACTTTTCGATCTGTGCCACGTGGGTGCTCCTCGACTCGTTTTCTTTCGCGCTCTTCGACCGGGGTCAACCGATTTCGACGATGGAGTCGTCACCCAGCATGAGTCGATGGGCCTTCGGCAGGGCTTCAGTCCGCTTCACTGCGACGTCGTAACCGATGAGCGAGTCGACAAGACGACCGGCACCTGAGATGCTGCTACGCGACAGCACCACCGAATGTTCGATGTCGGTGTCGGCGATGGTGCAATCGTCACCCACCGACGTATAGGGGCCGATGTAGCTGTTCACGATGACTGCATTTCGACCGATAACGACCGGCCCACGCACTCGTGAATTCTCGATCTTGGCGCCATCCATGATGCGTACGCGACCTTCGACACGGGATTGGTCGTCGACGGTGCCGTTGTTGTCTGCTTCGATGACGTCAAGAACCAGTCGATTGCACTCAAGGAGCGGGTCCTTCTTGCCAGTGTCGATCCACCAACCCTCGAGCACCTCGTGATGGACCACGTGCTTGTTGTCGACCAACCACTGGATGGCATCGGTGATCTCAAGCTCGCCGCGCGCAGACGGTTTGATGGACGACACAGCGACATGAATCGACTTGTCGAAGAGATACACGCCTACGAGCGCAAGGTTCGAGCGCGGCTTCTTCGGTTTTTCCTCGAGGTCGGTGACGTGACCGTCTTTGTTCACCACGGCCACACCGAAATGAGAAGCATCTTCCACCTCGCACAAGAGAATCTGTGCACTAGGTGGGTTCGACGTCGTTCGCTTGCTCTTGAAACCCGACACGAATTGAGTGAGGTTCTGCTCGAGCATGTTGTCGCCGAGATACATGACGAAGTCGTCGTCCTTCAGGAAATCACGGGCGATCAGCACACAGTGCGCAAGACCGAGCGGTGCATCCTGAGGTATGTAGGTGACTTTCACGCCGAACTGAGACCCGTCCCCCACAGCAGCGATGATCTCGTCGCGAGTGTCCCCCACGATGATTCCGATTTCCTGAATTCCCGCCTCGGCCATGGCTTCGATGCCGTAGAAGAGAATGGGCTTGTTTGCGATAGGCACCAGCTGTTTGGCCCTGGTGTGGGTGATGGGGCGAAGCCGTGTACCCGCGCCACCCGAGAGAATGAGCCCCTTCATGCGCCCTTCAGCCTAGTTCCACGGCCGTCCCGAGCCCCGTAGATGGCTAGTGCTGGCCGGTGAACCCATACATACGGCGCAGATTGGCGTCGGTGAGGACGTCTTGCGGCGGGCCCTGCGCGATGACCTCTTTGGCCACGAGCAACACGATGTCCGCTTCACGTGCGTCATCGATGTCGTGCGTCGACACCACCACACAGGCGCCGCTCGCACGGGCAGCAGCGACACACGATGTCCCTGTGTCTCTGCCTTCAGCATCGAGACCTGCGGTCGGTTCGTCAAGAAACCAGACGTCTGCCTCGTGGGCTATTGCTTGTGCAAGGTGCACGCGTTGACATTGCCCGCCCGACAGTGACTGAAGTGGTTTGTCAGCGAACGCCGTGACACCCATCGTCGACATTGCCGCATCGACCACTTCTCGATCCCGTCGAGTGAAACGAGACAACAACCCGAGGTGGGCATAACGACCCATAGCCACCACGTCGCGTGCTCGAAGTGGCAATGTCTCGCTCGTGGCAGAGTGCTGTGGCACGTACGCAGTGCGTGCCGGATGACGCCCGGGAGCACCCCCGAGCACCGACACGGAGCCATGCACTGGCGGGATGAGCCCGACCAATGTCTTCAAGATGGTGCTCTTGCCCGAGCCGTTCGAGCCCATCAGGGCCACAAGCGTGCCTGGTGCAAGACGAAGACTCACATCTTCTACGACGACCGAAGATCCATACCCCACCGACAGATGGTCAGCAACAATGACGTCAGTGTGCATGATGATGCCCTCCTGAACGCGACACGGCCGGATGGTTATCTGACACTTGTCGATGACGGAAAGTGGTAGCCACGAACACGAGGACGAAGATTGCGGTGGAGCTCACCACGACGCTCGCACCAGCAGCGAGGTCATGATGGAAACTGACGAGTAGTCCGATGTACGTCGCGATGACTCCCGAGACGCTCGCGACGAGGATCATCGTGTGAAGGCGTCGTGTGACGAGAGCTGCAGTCGACGGAGGCGCAATGAGTAGTCCGAAGACGAGCAAAGTTCCTACAGACTGGAACGACGCCAAGATGGCGACACCAATGACAGACATCATCAAAGCTTCGAAGAGCGAAGCGTTGAATCCATTTGCCCGGGCAAGATCACGACTGATGCACAGCAACATGAACGGACGTCGACAGACGTAGGTGATGGTACCCACGACCACGGTCGCAATTGCCATCCACACCAACTGGCTTGCATTCGCCCCCAGAAGTTCGCCGAACAAGATGCGAGTCAGATCACCTGCGAATGATTCGGAGCGCGAGGTCATGATCACTCCGAGCGCCAACATGCCGACGAACAACAAGCCGATAGCCGTATCCGACGACAAGCGTGTTCGCCTGGTGATGAGGCCGACTCCCCCTACGAGCACACCTGCTCCGATTGCTGCTCCAACGATTGTCGATACCCCGAGAAGTGTTGCCGCAGCAATGCCCGGCAGAACCCCATGAGCGAGCGCGTCTCCGATGAAAGCGAGGCCGCGAAGCACGATGAACGTTCCGGCAACGGCACAGATGACAGCCGTGACGAGTCCGGCAAGTAATGCCAGACGCATGAACTCGTTGTCGAGAAAGGGCGACAGGAAATAATCGATCATGTGGAAGTGAGTCCGGTGACGATTGTGTCAGCAATCGCGAGCACATAGTCACCGTAGTCACCAGAGGACGGCACCGAATGCGAGGGCAGAGAGAAGACTCGGGCGCCGGTCTCTGCTGCGATGCGATCAGACACCTTCGTTGACGTGCCTTCATCGACAAAGATTGCCGTGACATTCTCGGCCTTCATCGCAGAGGAAAGTTCAGCAAAATCCTGGGCGGTCGCCTCAGCGAGCCCTGAAAGACTCGGAATGACCACCCCAACAACCTCGCAGCCATAGCGATCGGCGAAGTACCCCAGGCTCTCGTGTCCCGTCACGATCTTGCACGTTCCTGATGGAAGCGCATCGAACTTCTCGCGCACCGACAGATCAATCGCCGCAAATGCACCTATCGCGTCGGCAACACGCGCGACGAGCGACAGACCAGTCGCATCCGACAGAGCCCGCGCGAGAGCCGGCACCAATTGGCTGACCGTCGCTGGATCAGTGAAGAAATGGGGATCGTTCTCACCGTGCTCATCGACTTCTTCGTGGGCATGATCTTCCTCGCTTGAGTGCTGTTCCTCTGCGGCGTGCTCATGAGAGCCTGCGCGCAAGGTCACATGCTCGGTCGCAAAGAACACTTGCCTGCCCTCAGTGACAAGACCGTTCAAGATGTCGCTGAATGCTGGCTCGAAATTCTCGCCATTGGCGACCACCAGGTCGGCAGCATTCAGCGTCGCGATATCTCGTGCACTCGGCTCGTAGTCGTGCGGGTCTTTGCCATTCGGAATGATGACGCTCACTTCGACACCATCTCCCACCACCTCGCGCACTATCGACCCGAGCACCTCGTGTGTCACGACCACCTGCGGAACTTCATTCGACATCGTGGGCACCGAGGTTTCTGACGATGAACATGCACCAAGTAGCGATATCGCGACCAGCGCGCTGAGTGCGACCTTTGCCCGCGCACCATGGTTCCCTTTCGTTTGCATCACGATATTGAGAACCATTCTCATTTTCTACCAGTCGGCACCCCAAATGGCAACCCGATTAGGTTTCCCACCATGGTCGGTCGTTTTCTTCATCCCTTTGCCAAACCTGCTCGAGAGTCCTTTCTCACAATTTCGCGCGGAAAAGGGGCCAGGGTCTGGACTTCAGACGGACGTGAGTTGGTGGACGGCATGGCAAGCCTTTGGTACTGCGCCATAGGTCACGGCCGCACCGACATGGCAGACGCAGTTGCGCGCCAGATGTCGACCATCGAGGCGTACTCGGCATTCGACCCGTTCACCACAGAGGTCGCTGATTCGCTCACCGAGAGGATCGCGGCTCTCTCCCCCATCGACGACGCTCGGGTGTTTCTCTGCGGCTCAGGATCCGAGAGCATCGACACGGCGATGAAGCTCGCACGACTTGCTCATGTGCAAGCCGGAAACCCAGAAAAGACATTGATCATCTCCCGCACACGCGGGTATCACGGAACGAACTATGGCGGCACGAGTGCCCAAGGAATTGCCCCCAACAAAGCTGGCTACGGACAACTTCTTGAAGACGTCGTGCAGGTTGATGCCGACGACGCAGAGTCAATGTCGGTACTCATGAGCAAGAATTCCGGACGTCTCGCGGCTGTCATCGCCGAACCAGTGCAAGGCGCGGGTGGTGTGTTTCCTCCTGCCGATGGATACCTGCGAGAGCTACGTCGGCTATGTGATCAGCACGGCGCATATCTCATCTTTGACGAAGTGATCACCGGCTTCGGACGTCTTGGAACGTGGTTCGGGTCACAATTCTTCGACGTCACGCCAGACATGATCACATTTGCCAAAGCCGTGACTTCTGGTTACGTACCACTCGGCGGAGTTGTTCTGGCCCGAAACGTGTGTGAACCACTTGAGGCTGACCCCTCGTTCATCTTGCGTCACGGATACACGTACAGCGGTCACGCAGTTGCATGTGCTGCCGCTCACGCCAACATCAATGCACTACACAACGAGGGTCTGCTGGGGCGCGTACACCACATCGGCGAACGCATCGAATCCGCTCTCTCTGCGCTCGCCACTGACGGCACCATCGCCGGGGTTCGGGGTTGTGGTGCGGTGTGGGCGGCTGCTCTACGTCCAGATCAGGACGCCATGGCGATTCGTGACCGCATGCTCGAGTTGGGCGCCATCACTCGTGCCATCAACGATGCGAACACCTTCTGTCCCCCACTCGTGATAACCGACGAGGAACTTGACACTCTGCTCGATGCGTTTGCAACCGCCGCTAGTGGAAAGTGATCAACGTCGATAACGACGAATGAGACTGCTCGTGTCGCTGCGTGAATCACCAGCGTTCATCAATTCGTTGTAGAAGATCAGCACCTCAGCAGCAAGAGGAACTGGTGCCCCAATCCGTGCGGCCTCTGAGAGCGCATACCCGAGGTCTTTTTTCATCCACTCGACGGCAAATCCGAAGTCGAACTTGCCGTCGATCATGGTGTGACCTCGGTTCTCCATCTGCCAACTCTGAGCAGCACCTTTCGAGATGACATCGACGACTGCATGAGCATCGAGTCCGGCGGCCACCGCAAAATTGAGCCCTTCAGCCAGGCCTTCAAGCACGCCTGCAATACAAATTTGGTTGACCATCTTGGCGAGTTGACCAGAGCCTGCCGACCCGAGCAGCACGCAGCTTCGTGCATACGCGTTGATGACGGGAACGACCTTGTCGAAGGCGTCAGGTTTGTCGGAACCACACATCACGGTGAGGGTTCCGTTTTCAGCTCCAGCTTGACCTCCACTGACGGGCGCATCGACGAAATCAACTCCGACCTCAGCTAGTCGACGTGACAACTCGCGCGAGAGATCTGCACTCGTGGTGGTGTGGTCGACCACCACCGATCCGGGCGTCAATCCATGAATCACGCCTTGTTCGCCGAACACGACTGATCGGACATCGTCGTCGTTACCGACACACACCATGATGACGTCTGCTCCGCTGGCAGCCTCTTCTGGCGACGAACATTGGACGACAGCAACAATCGATGCCAAGGCATGCATCTTCGAAGACGTGCGATTATGCACGCGCACTTCATGTCCGGCTTGAGCCAAGTGACGGGCCATGGGCGCACCCATGACTCCAAGTCCGCAGTACGCCACCCGTGCCATTTGAACCCGGGTCAGAAGTCGTCGTCTTCGTCGGCAGCTTTCTTAGGTGCAGCCTCGGCCTTCTTCTTGGCCACCTTGGCGGGCTTCAACACGCCTTTTTCGAGAGCGTCATTCAAGAACTTCTCGGCCTCTTCATTCGACACCTTGAGAGCAGGAGCAATCTCGGAAATGAGGTTGATACGGGCGCGTTCGTACATCGTTCGCTCGGCGGCTGACAAGGACGCATCGCGGTTACGTGCCGCGAGGTTACGCACGACTTCTGCGACTTGATACACGTCGCCACTCTTCAGTTTTTCTTGATGATTCTTGAAACGACGTGACCAGTTCGATGGCACGCGAGGATCGGCCTTGGAAAGCACGGACACGAGGTCTTCCAACTCGTTTGCAGAAACTGGTGGACGTACGCCGACTTGATCTGCCTTCGCTGTCGGCACCTGAAGGGTCATCTCGTTGATCACCGTCTTCAAAATGAGATATTCCTGACGGGTTCCGAACGCATTTACTTGCTTGGTTCCGACCACGATGCAGGCGCCATGTTGAGGGTAGATGACGGTGTCACCCTTCACGTATTTCACGAAATACAAGGTTAGGCCTTCTGACTGCCAGTTCCACGATTTACAGCGACACGTGCGTCACTGGGCCTTTGTGCGCCCCCGGCAGGAATCGAACCTGCGACAAACGGATTAGAAGGCCGTTGCTCTATCCAACT
>DAIOTI010000029.1:0-11458 GCA_036752105.1 Ilumatobacteraceae bacterium
CAAGATCGGTCACGTGGTGGCGGTGGTACTCGGCAAGTTGCTCAGGTGTGAGGTGATAGTGGGTGCGACCATCGACGACACTCGGCAGACCGGCATTGGGCATCACGCTGATCGGAATGGGTGAGTGCGCACTGAGGTGGCGCAAGTGCTCTTGCATCTCTGCCGGACCAGTCGCACAGTTGATGCCGATGACATCTGGCTTCATCGCAGCAAGAGCGCTGAGTGCTGCACCGATCTCGGTTCCGACCAGCATTCGTCCCGTGGTCTCGATGGTGACTTGAACCTGAATCGGAACAGTGCGACCTTCTGCCTCCATGGCACGGCGACACGCTTGCATTGCTGCCTTGATCTGCAGCAGGTCCATGCACGTCTCGATGAGAAAAAGGTCGACACCACCCGCTAGTAATCCACGCGCTTGTTCGGCATATGAATCACGTAGTTCAGCAAATGATATGTGCCCGAGACTCGGCAGCTTCGTGCCAGGACCCATGGACCCGGCCACGTAACGGGGTCGGCCGTCGACTTCGTATTCGTCGGCGACGCGGCGAGCTATCGCGGCCGCGGTCTTGCTGAGCTCGAACGCCTGATCGGCGATGTCGTATTCGGCAAGGACCGTGCTGAAGGATCCGAAACTCGCAGTCTCGATTGCGTCGACGCCGACATCGAGAAATGCGCGGTGCATGTCAGCGATGACATCAGGCCGTGTCGCGCACAACATCTCGTTACAACCTTCGAGTGATGCCCCACCGAAATCATCGGGACCAAGATCGATGCCTTGTACAAAAGTGCCGAAAGCGCCATCAAAGACGATGACTCTTTCGCGAATTGCTTCGACGTAGGGCTGGCGTGTCATGACCCTTGAAACGCTACTTCGCCGAGCATGCATGAGGGCTTCTCGAACAATGTCTTTCCCACTGAGGTGCTTGTCCGGCAAGAGAGTTAGGGTTCTTCTCGCATGGGACATGAGCGCATCTACACCCGCGAGGGCGACGACGGAACCACTGGTCTGTTGTTCGGTGGTCGTGTGCCGAAGGACTCTGAGTTGCCGCGTGCCTATGGTTCAGTCGACGAAGCACAAGCGATATTGGGACTAGTTCGTGTGACTGCTGGCCACGGCACCGAGTGCGACGACATCTGCGTGAAGATCATGCGCGAGTTGTGGGTCCTCATGGCAGAACTGGCCACGCTTCCTGAAAACCGCCACAAACTCGCCCCTGGTCAGTCGAGTGTGACGCCCGACATGGTCGATCGGCTTGAGCACATCATCGACGACCTCGACACTCGATTCGAGCGACCCACAGAGTTCGTCGTACCCGGCGAACATCCCGTGGCAGCCTGGCTCGACGTGGCTCGCACGGTGGTGCGGAGGGCCGAACGACATGCCCTGTCTGCGGCTCCGGCTCCTTCCTACGTGGTTCCATACCTCAATCGGCTCTCTGATCTGTTGTGGACGATGGCGAGGTGGCAAGAGGGCAAGAGCCGGCCGGTTCGTACCGTCTAAGTTCACCTCCCATGAGCAACACAGTCATGGGCATTTCCGTCACCCTCTCACGCACCGCCGATTCATCTACCTCGGCGGTCGGTATTCCGATTGCTGCAGACGGTCCATTGTCGGGCGACCTCGGGCTCAGTCGCAAGGACTTGGCTGCACTTGGGTTCGAGGCGAAGTCAGGGCAGACGCTCGTACTTCCACCGACCGTTGGTTCGAAGCAGGTTCGCATTCTTGTCGGCATTGGGGATGCGAGGGCCATGACGCCTTCGACGCTGCGTTTTGCTGCCGCGTCGCTTGCGCGTGCAGCTGCTGGTCACGCATCACTCTCGACGACATTGGTGTCGGCTGGACGAGGAGACAAGAAAGCCAATGCACAAGCCGTCGTCGAAGGTTTGCTGCTCGCCACTCATCGTTATGTCGACTTGAAGAACGACAAGTCATCGAAGTCCAAATTGGGCAGCATCGTGTTGGTCGCCGACGCCGCCGCACGAGCAACCATCGAGGCGGGCGTCGCTCGTGGTCGTGCAACTGCAGGGGCTGTGTGCCGTGCGCGTGATTTTGCGAATACTCCTCCAGGTCATCTCACTGCGCGGATGTTCGCCGATCAGGCCGTCGAGATTGCGAAGGCGTCAGGGTTGCGAGTGCAGGTGTACAACCGTGACCAGCTCGAAGCCATGGGTTGTGGCGGCATGATCGGCGTGAACAAAGGAAGTGTCGAACCGCCGCGCATGGTGAAGCTCACATACACGCCACGCAATGCAAAGGGCAAGGTCGTCCTGGTCGGTAAGGGAGTCATGTACGACTCGGGTGGAATCAGCTTGAAGCCGAGTGACCCGAGCCATGCATCGATGAAGATGGACATGAGTGGTGCTGCCGCAGTGTTGTGTGCGATGGCGTCGCTTCGTGACTTGAAGGTGCGAACCTCTGTCGTCGGGTATCTCATGTGCACCGACAACATGCCGTCCGGTAGCGCCTTGCGAATGGGTGATGTCATCACGATGCGCAACGGCAAGACCGTCGAGATTCACAACACCGACGCTGAGGGACGATTGATTCTCGCCGATGGTTTGTCGCTCGCGGTCGAGTCAAAGCCAGATGCCATCGTCGACATCGCCACACTGACGGGTGCATGTATTGCTGCTCTCGGAAAGAAGATGGCCGGCGTGCTGGGCAACAGCCAGTCCTGGGTCGACCAAGTCAAGGCGTCCAGTGAGCGAACCGATGAATTGGTGTGGCAATTGCCGCTCCACAAGGACTACCGCAAACTTCTCGATTCCAATGTGGCCGACATGCGAAACATCGGCGGCCCACTTGCGGGCACCATCACGGCAGCGCTGTTCTTGAACGAATTCGTCTCCGATGTGCCGTGGGCGCATCTCGACATCGCCGGCCCGATGGACACAGACGGTGATGACGGCTGGTTGAACCGCGGTGCTACAGCGTTCGGTACTCGTCTACTCATCGACGTCGTCGAGAATTTCCGCAAACCACGCAAGTAGGCCCGCACGAACATCAAGGGGAGCGCTTGGTCGCGCTCCTCAGTTCTCGAGAGGCTTCAACATCGCGGCTGCTTCTTCGAGATGTGCGGTCCAGTCGATATCGGCGTGTGCGCCCATCGGTATGACGACGAACTTGCTTGCCCCGATGTCGATGAACTTGTGAATCAGCTCGACGAGGCGCTGCCAGCCGACAGGGATGATGTCGCTCGGGTCGACATCACTCGAGCGACGTGACACGACGGTCGCGACAACTTGGTCGGGAATGGCTTCGAGAGAATAAGGAATGAGAACTCCGAAGTGTTCCGGGTCGATGGAGCGATTGTTGTGCGCGGCTTCATCGTTGACCTTGCGCCATCCGAGTTCAGCCTCGGTCGGCGGGATGAACGAAGGTAGCCATCCGTCAGCCAGTCGACCGACGCGGCGAAGTTCGCTGTCAGCGATACCGGCGAGCCACACATCGGGCGGGTTCTGAATGGGTTTCGGCAGAACGGACACGTCATCAAACGAAAAATGCCGACCATGAAAGCTGACCGATTCCTGTGTCCAGCAAGCGCGGATGACGTGCAACGCTTCGTTGAAGATTGCAGCACGCGTCTCACGAGTGACCGCGAAGGAATTGTGTTCACGCGCGTCGGCAGCACCCAGCCCGAATGCCGGCAACAATCGCCCGCCAGACATCACGTCGAGAGAAGCGAGTTCCTTTGCCAGAACGACCGGATTTCGCCCTGGTAACACCATCACGCTCATGCCCACCTTCAGCCGACTGGTGCGGGCTGCAGCCATCGACATCGCAACCACTGGATCTGGTGCATGGGACGCAATGCGTTCACTCACCCACAAACTGTCGAACTGAAGTCGTTCGAGGTCGTCCACCAATGTGAGAAAGTCGGCGCCGTTCACGCTAGTTCGCGCACCCAGACCGAACCCGATGCGTACTTTCATCGGTGTCATCGTCGCACAACAGTTGGTGAATCTGCGCACCATGGCAGACAGACAGGCCGGTCGTACATTGCTGTCGTTGCCAGCGGGGGCTCTAGCCTCGGGGCATGCCAGACATTTTCGACCCGATGTCGGTGTTCGACATGTCGGGTCGGGTGGTGATCGTCACAGGGGCATCATCTGGTCTTGGTGAGCGGTTCTCGCGCGTGTTCCACGCCGTCGGCGGAACTGTCGTCGCAGTTGCACGGCGCCAAGCTCGCCTCGATGCTCTGGCAGCAGATCTTCCAGGTCTGATCACCATGGTGTGTGATGTCGCCGACCAAGTGCAGCGAGAAAATATGGTGCGAGATGTCATCGCCACGTGTGGTCGCATCGATGTCCTGGTGAACAACGCAGGCATCGGCCACACCGTTGCCGTCGAAGACGAGAGCGTCGAACAGTTCAGAGAAGTGCTCGAAGTGAATGTGACGGCTGTGTGGCATCTCAGCAAGCTCTGTGGTGAGCACATGGTCGCACAAGGTCGCGGTTCCGTCGTGAACATCGCAAGTGTGCTCGGACTGGTCGGTTCTGCTCCCATCAAGCAAGCCAACTATGTGGCCAGTAAAGCGGCAGTCGTGAACTTGTCACGAGAGCTTGCTCTGCAGTGGGCACGCAAAGGTGTGCGGGTGAATGCGTTGTGTCCGGGATGGTTCCCCTCAGAGATGACCGAGCCGATGCAAGGTGATGCAGGGTCCCGCCGATTCCTCGAACGCAACAGTCCCATGCCACGAATGGGAGAGATTCATGAGCTCGATGGTGCTGTGCTCTTTCTTGCAAGCGACGCGAGCAGTTACATGACGGGACAGACCCTCGTCGTCGACGGCGGCTGGACTGCTCGATGACGAGTGAGACCTCATCGACTGACGGGTCGACCTTGACAGCTAGAGACGTGTTGGCATCTCCAGCGGTGCTCGCGTTCTTGTTGTCGCAATTCGTGGTGACCACAGGAGTCATGCTGCAGGCCGCGGCCCTGGGTAAGCACGTCTATGACATCACAGGTGATGAGATCAACATCGGCTGGCTGGGACTCGCAGAGTTTCTTCCTGCTGCAGTGCTCGTTCTCGTGACAGGGACAGTGGCTGACCGCTTCAACCGAAAGTACGTGGGAATGCTCGCGCTCGCAGGCGAAGCGGTGAGTGCACTTGCGCTGTTGTTGTACGCACGCACCGAACCGACGTCGGCAGCACCGATGTTCGTCATCGCGGTCGTGTTCGGCGCAAGTCGCGCGTTTGCTGCGCCATCAATTCGGTCGATTGTGCCGATGATCGCGCCTGAAGGAGGGTTGTCGCGCGTCGTGGCGCTGTACAGCGCGACATGGACGAGTGCGGCGATCATCGGACCTGCAGTGAGCGGATTTCTCTATTCGGTCGACCCAAGTGTCGCTTATGGCGGTGCGATGTCACTGATGATTGTCGGTATCGCAGCACTCAGCCGCGTGCCAGTGCCGCATGTCCGTGTCCCACCGGAACAACAAGAACGACCCACGCTGCGACATGCCCTCGAAGGTCTCCATTTCATCCGCCGTACACCGGTGCTCTTTGCGGCGATTTCACTCGACTTGTTCGCGGTTCTCTTTGGCGGTGCAGTTGCGCTGCTGCCCGTGATCGCAGAAGAACGACTTGGCGTGGGTGACGTGGCTTACGGATGGTTGCGCGCCGCCGGCGGCATCGGTGCAGCGGTCATGGCGTTGGCTCTTGCGTCGTATCCCATTCGCCGTCGCATCGGGCGCATCTTGTACTTGGTGGTCGCCATTTTTGGTCTGGCGACGATCGTCTTGGGCCTCACACGGTCGTTCTGGGTCGCTTTCTTCGCTGTCATCGTCGCGAGTGCAGCCGACATGGTGAGTGTCTTCATTCGCGGGTCGTTGGTTCCGCTCGTCACCCCAGATGACAAACGGGGGCGGGTGAATGCGGTCGAGAACGTCTTCATCGGCGCGTCCAATGAACTGGGTGCATTCGAGTCTGGCGTGGTTTCCAGCGCCATAGGTACGCCGGCCACCGTCGTCGGTGGTGGGATCGCCACCGTCGTCATCGTCGGAGCGTTCTGGGTGGGCTTCCCGGCGTTGCGTGACGTGGACCGTTTCGAAGACCTCGAAACGCAATAATTGCTGCGTGCCAGAAATACATGATCTAGGGGTCGTCGAAGTTGCGAAGAAGGCTCGCGGTTTCGTCGCCGAATTTCGCGAATTCATCAACCGTGGCAATGTGGTCGATGTCGGTGTTGCGTTCGTCATCGGTGCTTCGTTCAAGACTGTCATCGATGCTTTTGCCGGTGATGGCAAGGAGAACCAGGGTCTGCTCGGCGGACTGCTCGGTGCGCTGTTTGGCGGCAGCACTCCCAGTTTTCACGACAAGACGATCGACTTGAACGGCAGCAAACTTCCCGTCGGGACGTTGGTCACGGCTTCGCTCAACTTTCTCATCGTGGCATTTGCTCTGTTCCTCATCGTGCGCACGTACAACCGATTCCGCGACGTGAAGTCCGAACCGACCACTAACGAATTACTGGCGGAGATACGCGATGAACTGCGGCGCTCGCAGGGTGCAAAAGAAAGAGATGACGCGAACTGAGTGAGCCCGTGGAGTTGAATGGATGCCAGATGCGCTCCCACGGTCCCCAACGTCACCTGAAGCTCCGACAACGGGTGTTTGTCGGTGTTGTGATCGCGCTCACGGCAACGGCATGCTCGGCCGACTCGGGTTCGCAATCATCGAGCCTGCTTGACGGCATCGGTGTCATTCCCGGTAACGACTTTGTCGGACAAGTGACGTTGCCGCCGACGCTCGCTTCATCGATCGAGTTCCCACCCATTCAGGGACCTTTCGTCGGATCAGTGGCAAAAGGGAACCGTTTGCTCGTCATCGGCGACTCGATCATCGCATCCACGGCGAACCGATATGGCGGCGAGATGTGTCGCGCGTTGTTGCCGCTTGGTTGGCAAGTGGCAGTGGAAGCTGAGCCGTCTCGGTTCGTGCAGTTCGGCCGTGAGGTGCTGCGTGAGCGGCTATCTGATGGCTGGGATGCTGCTGTTGTGTTTCTCGGTACGAACTACACCGGCCAGATCGACAAGTACGCAAGTGATCTCACTGCAATCGTCACGTCGCTGAACCCGCGTCCAGTTTTGTTGCTCACGACGTCATTGTTTCGAGATCGTCAAAAAGAAGTCAATGGTGCAATCGCGAGCGTCGCATCGGCGAATGAGAACGTGTCGGTGCTCGACTGGGCATCTCTGTCGTCGCAGTCCGGTGTCTTGAATCGCGACAAGATTCACCCATCACCCGACGGACGAGCCGTGCTGGTCACGGCCATCGGCAAAGGACTTGGTCCGGCACCGACTCAACAAGGAAAATGCCTCTCATCAAAATTCACTGACGATTCTGACGGTGGTGACGAGATGCCCGATGTCGCCACCACCACCACCGAAGTGAGTGCAACTGTGGCGCCGGTGACAAGCCTGACCACCGTCCCATCTGGCTCATCGACGACTCCTTCGACGACCGAGTCGACGGCTTCGGCTTCGCCGACATCTTCGCCGACAACGACGACGCCTTAGCGTCAAGTCGTACAACTAACGGCAGACTTATCCGATGCTCCAGGTGCGCCAACTCGTGGTCGAGGTCGGCGGACGTGCCGTGGTGTCAGGGGCGTCGTTCACTGTCATGGCTCGCGACAAGGTCGGATTGGTCGGACGTAACGGTGCGGGCAAGACGAGTTTGTTCAAAGTGCTCGGCGGTGAGACCGAGCCGTCTGGCGGGTCGGTACGTCGAACTGGTGGGTTCGGGTATCTGCCTCAAGACCCACGAATCGCCGGCGTGCTCGATGGTCGAACTGCCATCACACACGTGTTGTCAGGTCGAGGTATCGACGCCGACAGAGAACGTCTCGAGAAGTTACGCATCGCCATGGAGGAGATGCCAGACGATCGCAATGTGAGTAGGTACACGAAGGCAGAAGAAGAGTTCCGACTGAAAGGTGGATACTCGGCCGACAGTGAGGCGCGTTCGATAGCTGCAGGACTCGGTGTCACCACCAGCCGTCTGGACTTGCCACTCGGTGTGCTGTCGGGAGGCGAGCGGCGCCGCGTCGAGTTGGCGCGCATCTTGTTCGCAGGCAGTGATGGTCTGTTGCTCGATGAACCCACCAACCACCTCGACCTCGATGCGAAGAACTGGCTGTTGAATTTCTTGCGTAACTACAAAGGTGCACTCGTCGTCATCAGTCACGACCTTGAATTGCTCGACGAAGCAATCACCCGAGTGCTTCACCTCGACCGCCCTGATGAAGACGGTGTCGGGAACTTGGTGGAATATCGCGGCACCTACAGTCAGTACAAGTCGGCGCGCGCTGCAGACGAAGAACGTCTCGCCCGAAAGGCCGTGCTCCAGGAAAAAGAAATTGCAAGACTGCAGACCGTCGTCGACCGATTCGGCGCGAAGGCCTCGAAAGCGTCGATGGCGCACAGCATCGAGAAGCGCATCAACAGGCTGGAAGACGACAAAGTGTCGGTGTCCACGCGCGATCGTCGTTTCAATGTTCGCTTTCCCGACCCACCGGCGTCTGGTGTCACGGTCGTCGAGGCACAACACTTGTCGCAGGCTTACGGCGGTCCGGCGATTTTCGAAGATGTGTCGTTCGATCTTGGTCGCGGCGAGCGACTACTCGTACTCGGCCTGAACGGTGCAGGCAAGACCTCGCTTCTTCGCATTCTCGCTGGTGAGTCACAACCAAAGACCGGTGACTTTCGTTGGGGTCACAATGTCAGCACCGGGTATTACGCCCAGGAACACGACAATCTTGATCCGCACATGTCGCTCATCGATCACATGCGTCGCGATCTTCCGCCGGGGGCGTCGTTCACTGACACCCAGTTGCGAGGGTTTCTCGGCATGTTCGGGTTACAAGGAACGAAGGTCTTCCAAGAGTCGGGCACATTGTCTGGTGGCGAAAAGACCAAGCTTGCTCTTGCGATGTTGATGATCGGTGGGAACAACGTGCTCTTGCTCGACGAGCCAACCAACAACCTCGACCCACCCAGTCGTGAGGCAGTGGCCTCGTCCTTGGCCGACTGGAAGGGCTCCATCATTTTCGTCAGCCACGACACTGAGTTCGTGAAACATCTCGATCCGACGAAGGTATTGCTGTTGCCAGACGGTCAAGTCGACTACTTCTCCGAAGACTGGCTGGACATCGTCAGTTTGGCGTGAATGTACCGATCTGCGGCTACGGTCATCACATGCGAATCGGTTTGTTCGGTGGAACAGTCAATGATGGAACGCTCGATGATGTAGTCCTCGAGGCGAAGCAAGCTGAAGCGGACGGCTTCGAAAGTTACTGGGCGCCACAAATCTTTGGGCATGATGCATTGACGGCACTTGCAATTGTCGGTCGCGAAGTGCCCCGCATCGAACTCGGCACGAGCGTCGTGCCCACGTATCCACGACATCCGATGATGCTTGCGCAGCAGTGCCATACCGTGAATGCAGCGTCGGAAGGTCGCCTCACGCTAGGTATCGGCCTCAGCCACAAGATCGTCATCGAGAACATGATGGGCATGTCGTTCGACAAGCCAGTGCGTCACATGAAGGAATACTTGTCAGTGCTCATGCCGCTTGCTCGAGGTGAGTCGGTGGCATTCGACGGTGAGGTATTCAAGGTGATGGCCGGCGTGTCCATCAAGGGGTCGTCACCTTTCGGAGTCGTCGTCGCTGCACTCGGTCCACAGATGTTGCGCATCACCGCAGCACTCGCCGACGGCACGTTGACCTGGTGTACCGGGCCGAACACCTTGAAGACCCTCACTGTGCCGACCATCACTGCCGCTGCCGAGGAATTCGATCGTCCGGCACCACGAGTGATTGCAGCTCTGCCTGTGTGCGTCACAAAAGACATTGACGCGGCGAAAATACGTGCCGCGAAGGTGTTCGCCGTCTACGGCAGTCTTCCGAGCTACCGAGCGATGCTCGATCATGAGAATGCGGAGGGTCCAGCTGACATCGCCATCATCGGAGATGCTGACGAAGTGCGCGAGCGCATCATGTCGCTCGAGGCAATCGGTGTCACCGATTTCGCAGTGGTCGAATTTCCCGGTACGCCCGATGAGGCGGCTGCAACGAGAGAAGCGGTGAAATCGCTGTTGTGACGTGTGCGCTCAGTGCAGCGCCACCGGTGTGCCGCCACCGACCATGTCGAAGAAATCATTTCCCTTGTCGTCGACGACGATGAATGCGGGAAAGTCCTTCACCTCGATCTTCCACACTGCTTCCATGCCGAGTTCGGGGTACTCGAGTACTTCCACTTTCGTGATGCAGTCCTGGGCAAGTCGTGCGGCTGGTCCACCGATTGATCCGAGGTAGAAACCCCCGTGAGTCGCACAGGCATCAGTCACCTGGCGAGAGCGGTTTCCTTTGGCAAGCATGACGAAGCTTCCACCTGCCGCTTGGAAGTCGCCGACGTAAGAGTCCATGCGACCAGCAGTCGTAGGACCAAAAGATCCCGACGCCATACCTTGAGGAGTCTTTGCCGGGCCGGCGTAGTACACCGCGTGGTCTTTCAGATACTGAGGAAGACCTTGGCCAGCGTCGAGCCGCTCTTTCAACTTCGCATGTGCAATGTCGCGAGCCACGACCATCGGTCCGCTCAGCATGACGCGAGTCTTCACCGGGTACTTGCTGAGAGTCGCGCGAATGTCAGCCATCGGTCTGTTCAAGTCGATGTTCACCACGTCACTGCTCAGTTCGTGTTCGGTGATCTCGGGCATGAAGCGTGCGGGGTCGTGCTCGAGCTGTTCGATGAAGATGCCGTCGCGCGTGATCTTGCCGAGGGCCTGACGGTCGGCGCTACAGGAGACCGCAAACGACACGGGGCAACTGGCTCCATGGCGGGGAAGTCTGATGACTCGAACGTCATGGCAGAAGTACTTGCCACCGAACTGGGCTCCGATGCCGGTCTTTTGAGAGAGCTCAAGAATCTTCGACTCCAAATCAAGATCCCGGAATCCGTGTCCGGCTTCGCTGCCAGATGTCGGTAGTGAATCGAGATAACGGGTGCTGGCTAACTTCGCTGTCTCGACTGCATGCTCGGCTGATGTGCCGCCGATGACGACCGCCAAGTGATACGGGGGACAAGCTGCTGTTCCGAGAGCGATCATCTTCTCGAACACCCACGGCAAGAGCGCCTTTTCATTGAGAAGGGCCTTTGTCTCTTGAAACAGGTAGCTCTTGTTTGCGCTTCCGCCACCTTTTGCCATGAAGAGAAACTTGTACGCATCACCAGGTGTCGCTGCAATCTTGATTTCAGCTGGCAGGTTGTTGCCGGTGTTCTTCTCGTCGTACATCGACAATGGCGCAAGTTGGCTATAACGCAAATTGCTGCTCTGGTATGTGTCAAAGACGCCTCGGGCAATCGCTTCTTCGTCATTTCCGCTGGTGAAAACGAACTGGCCCTTCTTTGCCTTTACGATCGCGGTGCCGGTGTCTTGGCACATCGGTAG
>DAIOTI010000030.1:0-11416 GCA_036752105.1 Ilumatobacteraceae bacterium
CGAGGTCCGCACAAAGGTCTGGCGCATATTCGCGAAGTCCACGCACGACGGCAGAGTTTCGGGCTTCGTACACGGCTTCGAATGTCGTGTGTTGACGCGCTTGGTCGAGAGAAAAGGCCACAAACACCGGGTGGATGGAATAACACGCGGCAGCGACCACATCGTTTCCAGCCATCCCCAAGGGAGCGCACCGACTTGCGATGTAATAACCACGACCCTCGGGAACGCCGAGTGCGGTGTACGCAGCGATGGCATGTGGATCCCAATAGATCCAACCGACCAGCCGATGCGATGCGAACGACGCCCGGGCTGTGAGATCGACCCAGTCGGTCATCGATTCCTCGCGATGAAGTCGACAATGATGCGAGCGAGTTCTTCACCCTTGTTCTCTTGAAGAAAGTGACCTGCGTCGGAAATGGTGACGTGTGGCTGGCCAGCCGCCCCTGGGACTTCTCTCAGGAATACGGCGTCACCGCCGGCAGTAATGGGGTCTTTGTCGCTGAAGGTGCACAGCCATGGCTTCGTGAACGTGCGCAGCACCTCCCATGCTGCTCTGTTCTCTGCAACTTCAGGAAATGTCTCGTCCACCGGCACGAAAGACGGGAAGATTCGTGCGCCTGCCTTGTAGGTGTCGTCTGGAAACGGCGCATCGTAGGCAGCGACCTCAGCAGCGGATAGTCGCTGCAATGACCCTCCGTTCACGAGGGCTCCAATGTCGAATTTTGGCGACTCTCGTGAGAACTTTTGCCATGCAAGGAATGCTTCGGTTGCTTTGCCGTCGCCGCGCGGAAGACCAGTGTTGCCCACGACAACGCGATCGAAGCGTTCTGGTCGAGCGGCGACGAGACGAAGTCCGATGAGACCACCCCAGTCCTGGCCAAAGAACGTCATGTGGTCGAGATTTAAGACGTCAAAGATGAGCTCGCTGGTCCAAGTGACATGGCGTGCGTACGAATAATCAGTGACGTCGACTGGTTTGTCGGACTTTCCGAAACCGATGAGGTCCGGCACGACGACGCGGTGACCTGCGTCGAGCAGTATCGGGATCATCTTGCGATAGAGATAACTCCAGGAGGGCTCTCCGTGGAGCAACAACACTGGGGCAGCGTCACGCGGTCCTTCGTCGAGGTAATGCATCCGCAGATGTCCACCCTCGGTGTCGGCGATGTCTGCAAAGTGTGGTGAAAAGGGGTAGTCGGGGAGGTTCTCGAACCGGTCCTCTGGAGTGCGGAGAATTTTCATCTTGTTCCTTTCGAAGATTCGTCGGTCACCGGGCCAGCACGTGCAGAAGTGCACTTGTCAGACTTGCCTCTATACGTGTGGGCGACATGCCCTGGTCAAGACGCAGTTGTTCGATGTGCTCGAAGGACAAGAGAGCGTCGATGGCCGTTTTCGCCGCTTGTGCTGTATCAGGGGTCATGGCATTCAGCTCTTGTAGAAACAATCGCTCGTGTTGGCGTCGTAGTTCTTTGCGCGATGCGCGTACGTGAAGAGCCACCGTCGAGTTTCTCACCGCGTGCATGCGCGTGATGCGCATGACATTGAGCATGTCGACGAACAGTGCCACACGGCGCGACACGACATGCTCGACCCGCTCGTGAATCGGGACGGTTTCGGCAATCGACACCGACGTGCGTTCGGCCAACCGTGACCACTGCACTTCGAATGCCGTGTGACAGAGGTCGTCGAGGTCGTCGAAGTGTCGAAAGAGCGAGCGCTCAGATACTCCTGCGCGTTCCGCTATCTCGGCAGCGCTGGGGTCGGCATGGCCGTCGGCGTACAGAGCAACGAGGGCATCGACGATTGCCTCACGGCTCGCGTGGGCACGTCGCCGGCGTCCGTCGGTGGTCACCACATCGTCGCGAGTGAGAGTCATCTCTGAGTGATCGAGTCGAGTGATGCGCGAAGTGACATGACGTAGACCGAACCAGGCTCCTCGCTGGCGAGGCTGCGGGCAATGTTCTCGACGTCGGTGGCTGAGTCGACGTGTTGCAGTTGAACGACGTCCCATTCCCGTCCGTCGCCGATGACGGTGCCTTCGGCCAGCAGTGTCTGTGCACTCCGCATCGAACTTGTCGCGGCGTCGCGGTCGGGAGTGCGCCGTACGACCATTGCAACCGTGCGCGATTCGATGGGAGTGGGGCGATCGGTGGAATCGACGGTGACGTCGACGGGTCGGCAGGCGATGAGGGTGGTGCGCAGCATGCCCGCGGCCTTGTGCACGTGCTTGTCACCGAAATCCTTGCGTGACTGCATCTCAATGAATGAGCGACGCGTCGCGTAACGAACGATGGCGATTCGATCCCAGTCTTCGTCACCGACGTGATTTCCCGCGACATCGGCCACGAATACGATGGACGCCCCGATCTTGTTCAAGATCGATGCTGGGTTGTACTTGTCGTCGGCTTCGCGTCCACTGATGGTCGATGTGCCACCGCCTTTTTCGTCGTACTCGGCCACTTCGCGGTACTTCATGAGGTTCACCATGTAGATAGGCCCATCTTCCTCGGGGGCTCGGGTGGCGAGAGAGAAGGCATATTCCTTGTTGATGATTCCGTAGTTGTGCTTCAACTTCGGCTTGTCCCCCGACGAAGGCGTCGAAGAGGCTGTGGAGTCGATCTGATCGGGCATGTGAACCGTCCTGATAATGTATTGACAGAGAGTCTGACAAAACTTTGTCATCGAGTCAATTGTCGCTCTCGGCGGGCAAGTGGAGGGCAGTGTCATGGCATCGTTCGAGAAGTTTGAAGGGGTCATTGGCAAGACTGTCGACGAGTCGACTCCACATTGGCCGGAAGTGAAGCACCCACGTGACGGCGCTCCGAACGTCGTCATCATCCTCATTGATGATCTCGGTTTTGCTCATTTCAATTGCTTCGGCTCCACGCTCGACACACCGAACATCGACCGTCTCGCCTCGGGTGGGCTTCGATACACGAACTACCACGTGACTCCGTTGTGCAGTCCGACGCGAGCTGCGCTCCTCACTGGGCGTAACGCACATGAAGTCGGTATGCGATCCATCTCGAATTTCAACACGGGGTTCACGAACATGCGTGGCTGCGTCTCACATCATGCGGCAACCGTCGCTGAAGTGTTGCGTGACGAAGGCTATGCAACGTTCGCGCTCGGCAAGTGGCACCTCACACAAATGGAGAACGCCTCGGCTGCAGGACCATTTGACCAGTGGCCACTTGGGCGCGGGTTTGATCGGTTCTACGGTTTTCTCGACGGTGAGACGGACCAATTCCATCCAGAACTTGTCTACGACAATCACCACGTGCCGCTGCCGAAAACTGTCGAGGAGGGCTATCACCTCAGTGAAGATCTCATCGACAAGGGATTGCACTTCATTCGCGACCTGAAGTCGATTCGTCCAGACAAGCCGTTCTTCACCTACTTGGCGTTCGGTGCCACACACGCACCTCACCAGGCACCGAAGTCGTATCTCGACAAGCACCGTGGTCGCTACGACGCCGGTTGGGATGCAGCGCGAGATGAATGGTTCGAACGTCAGCGCAAGATGGGCATCATCCCGCCTTCCACGAAACTCGCACCGCGAAACCCGGGTGTCGAGCCATGGGACTCACTTCCGGACAATCAACGACGCTTGGCGCTACGACTGCAAGAAGCCTTTGCTGCCTTTCTCGAGCACACCGATGCACAGATCGGACGATTGATTACAGAACTCGAACGATTGGGCGAGCTCGACAACACACTGATCTTCGTGCAGTCCGACAATGGTGCAAGCCAAGAAGGCGGTCCGTTCGGGGTCATGCATGAGATGAAGTTCTTCAACATGATCATCGAGTCACCCGATGAAGCGGTCTTGCGTATCGATGACATCGGTGGTCCACACAGTCACGCCAACTATCCCTGGGGTTGGGCGCAAGCAGGCAACACGCCTTTCAAGTGGTACAAGCAGAACACTCATGAAGGTGGAGTGCACGTGCCGCTCGTGGTGCACTGGCCGCGAGGCATCAGTGATGCTGGAAGCTTGCGCCATCAATTCCACGTGGTGAACGACATCGTGCCGACCATCTATGACGTTGTCGGTGTGACTCCACCAGATGTGCACAGGGGATACGCACAAATGCCGGTTTCCGGCACGTCGCTCGCATACAGCTTCAATGACGAGTCGGCAGAGAGTCACAAGTCCGTTCAGTATTTCGAGAACATGGGTCACCGTGCCATCTACTCAGAAGGTTGGAAGGCTGTCACGCGCCACCAACCCGGAGTGCCCTACGACGATGACGAATGGGAGTTGTACGACCTTCGAATCGACCGCTCAGAGTGTGACAACTTGGCAGGCGTTATGCCCGACAAAGTCGCTGAGATGGTGGCGCTGTGGTGGGTCGAAGCTGAGAAGTACAACGTGTTGCCACTCGATGATCGCGGTGTCACGTTGTTCGGTGCCCGTCTCGGTCCTCACGGACCGCACCGTCCTGACCGCCGATACAGCTACTTTCCGCCGATCACCCGTATTCCCACCGCTGCAAGTGCGTCGATAGGAGGAAGGTCGTGGGATTTGCGGGCGCACATCACGCGAGGGTCAAGTGACAACGGTGTGTTGTATGCGACTGGTACGGAGAATTCTGGGCTCAGTGTGTTCATTCAGAACGCGAAGTTGGTGTTCGACTACAACTACTTCGGGGAACACTTCATCGTGGAGTCTGACTCACCGGTACCTGCGGGTTCGTCCGTCGTCGGAGTGAAGTTCAGGCGAGCAAAGAAAGATGCTGATGTCGAATTGTTGATCGATGAGAACGTCGTCGCGTCGATGCACCTTCCGAAGTTCATGCGCATGATGTCGAGTGTCGGTGCAAGTGTCGGTTACGACGACGGTTCACCAGTCGGCGAGCGCTACTCGAACGAGTTCCACTTCTCTGGGTTTATCGAGCGGGTCGACATCGATGTGATTCCATCCGACAGAGAAGCTGAGCAGGCTGTCAATGACGCTGTGGGACGCAGCATCCAAGCTCGCCAGTAGATTGCTGCGCCATCCACAGCCGATGCGCATGTCGATGAGATGGATGCATGCGGGCAACTAGTCGATCGGATACTCGAGGGGTACTCGCACGAACAGCCAGGGCGGACTTGTCGACACCCGTCGGTGTCACGAAATTGAACATGACGAGCCGGTTGATTCCACGCACCAGTACTGAATCATGTAGTGGTCGACTGGACACACCTAGGCGAGCGCCGAGCTCTGAGATATCAACGGTGACGCCTAGATGTGATCTGTCGGCGTCGGATTGAGTCACCACTAGTCGAGACAAGTGGCGTGCGAGCCATGTGGCTGTCGGCCCAAGAATGCTGAGCCAGAACTCCTCGAGGTAGCGGCAATCTGCAAGTGGGCAGGGCCGGACGATGCTGGCCTGCCGCCACGGTGTGACGGTGATGAGCCCAGATGGGGGAAATCTGTACGCGCAAGTGTGAGGCAGGCCACGCCCTCTCGTCGGTTCCTTCTGTGTCTGCATGGCTGTCATGTGTTCCGCTGCGCAAGACTGTCGGCAATGAACGACTCGCTTTCGATGATGGCATCGTGGGTGGCGAAAGCCGATCGTGTGGTGGTCGTGACTGGTGCTGGTATCTCCACCGACTCTGGTATTCCCGATTACCGAGGGCCTCAGGGTGTGTGGACCAAAAATCCGAAGGCCGAGAAGATGTCGGACATCTCCTTCTACATCTCCGACCCAGAGGTACGACAACTTGCTTGGCAGAGCCGCATCAATTCACCTGCGTGGACAGCAATTCCAAACCGCGGTCACGAAGCAATCTTTCGCCTCCATGAAGTCGGAAAGTTGCACGCTGTGGTCACACAGAACATCGACGGATTGCATCAGCATTCCGGGGTGCCAACTGACAAGGTGATCGAAGTTCACGGAACAATTCGCCAGTCAGTGTGTTGGGGATGCGGTGACAAGCGCGACATGTTGCGAGTACTCGAACGAGTTCGTGCCGGTGAATTGGACCCACCGTGTGAGCTATGCGGTGGCATTCTGAAAAGTGACACCATCAGCTTTGGTCAGGCACTCGTGCCCGAGGTCATCGATGCTGCGATGCGTGCAAGCGAGCAGGCCGACGTGATGCTCGCGATCGGGTCGACATTGTCGGTGAGCCCTGCCAATCAGGTGGTGCCTCGTGCTCGGGCGGCCGGTGCGTTGGTGGGCATCATCAACGGACAAGCGACCGCCATGGATCGCTACGCCCAGGCAACTCATGTGGGAGATATTGCAACTGCCTTGTGGTCGCTCTTGCGCGAGGCGGGTCTCAGCAGTGGAGCTGAAACCTGACCAAACCGGTAGGGTTTTGATATGGCTAGTTTTCGAGATCTTCTTGCTGCAGCAAAGTCACGCATCACGGAAATCGACACCTCTGCTGCCGCCGACACATTGTCCGCCGGTGGAGTGAGCTTGCTCGATGTGCGCGAGCCTGACGAGTACGACCAAGGTGCCATCCCGGGTGCTGTGCATATTCCACGTGGTCACCTAGAGGCACAGGTCGAAGCGAAGCTGTCCGACAAGAGTCAGCCAGTTGTCGTGTACTGCGCCGGTGGAGTGCGCAGTGCATTCGCCGCCGACACCTTGCAGGCTCTCGGTTACACCAACGTGTTGTCGATGGCTGGTGGTTTCGGGAAATGGAAAGACGAAGGCCGCCCGTGGCGAAAGCCCGTCACATTGACTGCCGATCAACGCAATCGATACCAACGGCATCTCTTATTGCCTGAAGTCGGCGTTGAGGGCCAAGCAAAGTTGCTCGAGAGCAAGGTGCTCATGCTCGGAGCCGGTGGTCTAGGTTCGCCAGCAGCGCTGTATCTGGCGGCTGCCGGAGTGGGAACAATCGGCATCGTCGACATGGACGAAGTTGACGCGTCGAACCTGCAACGTCAGATTCTTCACAACCTTGATCGAGTAGGTGAGCGCAAGGTCGATTCAGCGAAGAAGACACTTGTCGGATTGAATCCCGATGTCAATGTCGTCACCTACGACACGCGTCTTGCTGCAGACAACATTCTCGACATCATGAGCGGTTACGACGTCATTGTCGATGGGGCCGACAACTTTCCGAGTCGTTACCTGTTGAACGATGCCAGCGTGAAACTCGGCATTCCCGTCGTTCACGGATCGATCTTCCGATTCGAGGGCATGGTGAGTGTGTTCCATCCGCTGCGTGGGCCGACATATCGCGATATGGTGCCGACCCCGCCACCTGCAGAGCTTGCACCAAGTTGCGCAGAAGCTGGCGTGCTCGGAGTGCTACCCGGAATCGTCGGTTCGATCCAGGCGCTCGAGACACTGAAGATCCTCCTTGACCTGGGTGATTCATTGATCGGTCGCATCTTGTCGATCGACACCACGGACATGTCGTTTCGAGTGTTCAAGTTGCGCCCAGACCCTGAGAACCAGGTCACTTGGGACAACAGGGACCGAATTGAAGTGCGCGACCTCGACGGTCTCTGCGCACCGTGGCTGAGCCACTAGCGGTCCCTCACCTAGTGTTGTCCCCGTGCAGACGGTGCGGGGAACAGCCACATGAGTGGCTCCGTCGTCATCGTCGGGGCCGGTTTTTCCGGTGCTGTGGTCGCACGGCAACTAGCTGAGGCCGGAATCTCCTCAACTGTGTTCGACGGCCGCTCTCATGTGGCCGGTAACGCTCATACCGAACGTCATCCGGACGGCGTGATGGTGCACGCCTACGGACCCCACATCTTTCACACCCAATGGGACCATGTATGGCAGTACATCACCCGTTTTGGCGAAATGAAGCCTTACAACCATCGCGTGAAAGCGACGAGCGCAGGTCGCGTGTACTCGTTGCCGGTCAATCTGTTGACGATCAACCAATTCTTCGGAACCACTCTGTCACCGCACGAGGCGGAAGCGTTCATCACCGAGCGAGCAGATCGCACCATTGGTAACCCGGTGAGCTTCGAGGATCAGGCCCTCAAGTTCGTGGGTCGTGAATTGTACGAAGCCTTCTTCAAGGGATACACGCAGAAGCAGTGGGGTGTGTCGCCGACAGAACTTCCTGCATCGATCTTGGCGCGATTGCCAGTGCGATTCAACTACGAAGATTCGTACTTCAATCATCCGTATCAAGCCATTCCGGCAAACGGATATACGGCAATCGTCGAGGCAATTCTGGATCACCCGCAAATCACCGTGTCGTTGTCGACCGTCAAGAGCCCTTCGGACTTGCAAGGCGCCGACCACGTCTTCTGGTCAGGACCAATCGATGAGTGGTTCGGCGGTGCTCATGGTGCACTCGGATATCGCACACTCGATTTTGAGCAGAGCACGGTGGACGGAGACTTCCAAGGTTGCCCCGTCATGAACTATTGCGATGTCGATGTGCCTTTCACTCGCATCACCGAACACAAGCATTTCGCGCCGTGGGAGCAACACGAGGGTTCTGTCGTCTTTCACGAGTTCAGTCGATTGTGTGGAGAGGGGGACATTCCGTATTACCCGATCCGCTTGGTGAAAGAGAAGGAGCAGTTGTTGCGCTATGTCGAAGCGGCGCGAGCTCTCGGTGGTGTCACCTTCCTCGGACGGCTCGGCACCTATCGTTACCTTGACATGGACGTGACAATCAAGGAAGCCCTCGACGTTGCCACCAAGTATCTCGCCTCGGTGAAAACGGGCGATGCTATGCCGGCATTCGTCGTGGACCCACTCGGGTGAGATCTGTGACCGTCAACGTTCTTGCCCACATCACGATTCCTCCGGCCGACTTCCCAGAGCCGCTGCTGTACGTCCGGTCAGAGTCGAACACTCGCGACGGCCAAGCGTTGTCGTTGTCTGCAGGCCAGCGTGCCACTTTCGACACGGCATTCGCGTTGTTTCCGGCGGGGCGCTGGCGCCGTTTGACGTCATTGTCGAACGTGTCGGCTCGCATGCATGTCGAAGGGCGAGCGCGAGTCAACTTGGTCGCCGTCACTGGTGAGCGAGAGGACATCATCGATTCGGTCGAGGTCGATGGCGGTTCGGCCATAGTGTCGCTGCCGAGTCTCGATGCGTCGTCGGTCGGCACATTGTTTGTCACTGTCACGGCCATCAATGGTCGCGTTCTTGTTCGTGGGGGAGAGTGGACCACGACCATGGCACCCACACGCAATGTCACGCTCGGAGTGGCCATCACCACGTTCAATCGGCAGGAGTACGTGCTAAAGACCATCAGCCGCCTTGTTGATCTGGAGCAAAACGTCGAAGAGTTGAACGGCCGCTTGAAGGTGGTGGTGGTCGACAATGCGCAAAATCTCGCGCCCGAGCTGGCTCCCGGTGCGCCGGTGACGGTCATTCCGAATCCGAATCTTGGTGGTGCAGGTGGGTTCGCACGCGGCATCATGACCCTTCGTGACGGTGGCTGGGCAAGTCACATCGTGGTGATGGACGACGACATTCTTCTCGAGCCGGAGTCCGTGGTTCGCACAGTGTCGTTGTTGTCGTACGCGCGCTCTGCCGACTTGTGCGTGCACGGCGCCATGATGAGTGAAGAGCAGCCGTGGATGCAGTTCGAAGCTGGAGCAAATTATGAATTTCGGTCGGTGTATCCGCTGCGAGCTGTAGGTCGCCTCGACGACATGCGCGACCGCGACGAGGTGATTCACGACGCGGCCGAGATCCCCTTTGACTACACGGCATGGTGGTTCACGGTGTTTCCTGTTCAGCTGGCAAAGGAGAACCCGCTGCCAGTGTTCGTGCGCGGTGACGATGTGGCATACGGCCTGATGCACACCGGCAGACACACGGTGACCCTTCCGGGCGTCGTGGTATGGCACGCCGATTTCGCGTTGAAGAACAATCCGTCGTCGTTGTATTACGAAGTTCGTAACTTCGCTCTCATCGACACGCTGGTGTTCGACGAACACAAGTGGTGGCATCTTGCCTGGCGTTACCTCGGGTTCGGCTTCCGAAATTTGTATTCACATCGTTACGCAAGCTGCGAGTACATGGTGCGCGGCATGGAGCAATTCCTGGCAGGGCCGGAAGAGTGGATGAAGATCGACCATGCGGCCCTCCATGACGATCTTCGACACGTGAGTGAAGAAAAAGCCGTGCCGTTGTCCGACGAGCAACTTGCTCTCGGGTTCTCGCCTCCGCGCCCGAAGATCATTCGTCTGGCAGGTTTCTTGCTCGCTGCTCCGACTCTGGGCGGAAGCCTTATTCCGTCGTTCTTCCGCGCGCGAAGAATGGGAGTGGCTCAGATTGATGTGCGAGCGGTGGGCCTAGCCATTCGTCACGACGACATCTTGTATCGACACCCGCGTTTGCCCGAGGGGTATATCTGCAGTCGTGACCGTGAGCGGTTCAAGCACTTGCAAAAGCGTGTGTTCCGTTCGGCATGGGTGTTGATGCGCACATACCGGCGCCTGAAAAAGGACTACCGCGCGATGTACCCCCAACTCGTCAGCGATGGGGCATGGCGGGAGCGCTTTGGCGCGACGCCAGGGGTATAGCGGGAGCGCTTTGGCGCGACGCCAGGGGTATAGCGGGAGCGCTTCGGCGCCTAGGTGCGAGCGGCTGTGGCGGTGAGCACTGCCCACGTCGCGCCGTCGACTACTCCGGTGGCAGGCAGTTGGGCTCGTTGTTGAAAAGTACGCACGAGACTGGCAGTCGTCTTCGTGTACGTGTTTGTTGAGGCGACTTTTCGCTTCAACACCTTTGCCAATGCCTGATGAATGGTGCGCACCGACGGATGAACAGACCCAGTCGACAAAGTCGTGGTCTTGGCTGCTGTGGCGAGTCCGAGCAGCTCCCATGTTGCACGGTCGACTTGTCCGGTGACTGTCCATGAGCGCTGTGTTTGAAGTGCTCGAACCGCGCGAATGGTCGCCGCTCCGTAGATGCCATCGATGCGAAGCGCTTTCTTTTTCTTGAGGCCGAGTGAGGCGTTCAGTGTGCGCTGCAACGATTTCACCATGGGTCCGGCATGTCCCTTGGCAAGTGGAAGTCCCGGCAACAGGGCTACCGGCGCTGCAGTGGTGGGTAGAAGGCCTTGTTGACGCAAAGAATCAAGCTGTGTCCGCAGCCACCAGGCGTATTCGGTTCGACCAGTCGTCGTGAGGTGGACCTTTGACGAATCGAACCAACGAGACTTGCTGGCGTCGGCACTTGCTGCATTCCAGTCGAGAACAGTCACATTTGCGTTCGCCGCAGCAACTGCGTTTAGCACATCATTGCTGCGTTGATATGACCTGTTCGTCGATCTGGTCGACATATTGACGAACACGACACGGGGCACTCCCTTGGCGACAAGTGCGGACAACAACTGCTGCACTTCGGTGTCGTAGGTGGCCGGATCATCGTTGTATCCGAGTGCGATGAGAGCTATTGCTGGAGTCTCTGACGAATTGACCACGGTGATGCCGTCGATACAACCAGTGCCGATGATGCCGCGGCCTGTGCAAGCC
>DAIOTI010000031.1:0-11284 GCA_036752105.1 Ilumatobacteraceae bacterium
ACCGGTGATGAACATGTGGCTCGACTCGCGCACCATGAAGATGAAGTCGGTCATTGCCGGCGAGTACACCGCACCACCCGCACACGGCCCGAGGATGACCGAGATTTGTGGGATGACTCCGGAGGACTGCACGTTGCGATGGAAGATTCCGCCGTACGAAGCGAGCGACACCACACCTTCTTGAATACGCGCACCAGCACCATCGTTGAGACCTACGACAGGGGCTCCGACCTTCAGCGCCAGGTCCATGAGTTTGTGGATCTTCTCGGCGAACACCTCACCGAGTGCGCCACCAAACACGGGGAAGTCCTGGCTGAAGAGAAACACTTTGCGGCCGTCGACAGTGCCCCAACCCGTGATGACGCCGTCGGTGTAAGGACGTTCCTCGAGCCCGGCTGCATGAGCACGGTGACGAGCGAGCATGTCGAGTTCGTGGAATGAACCCGGGTCGAGCAGATACTCGATTCGCTCGCGAGCCAGCATCTTGCCCTTTTCATGTTGGCGCTCGACAGACCGTTGGCTTCCGGCATTGACGGCCTGTTGCTGACGATCGCGGAGGTCGGCGATTTTGTCCTGCATGGAGGGGGCGGCTGATTCAGTCACGTGGGAAACGCTAGTGCGAAGCGGTGAGAACGGCCCACCTGCGCGAGCAACAGCGAGCGTAAAAGGTGACTAGCCGGCTGTGGTGGTGGTCGATTCGGCAACTGTCGTCGTTCCGCCATCAGTCGTGGTGGTGGGAGCAGTCGTGTCGGTGACGGTGTCGGCCGTGGGTGTTGCAGAGCCGTCGGTGATCTGGAAGTTCGCGCGCAACGTCTCGAGGTCACCTGTCGTGGTTGTGCCGGACACCTCGACACGCCATTGACCAACAGTGGGTATTCCAAAACCAGAGTCAATGGACACCTTTGCTGCGCCAGGTCGGCGAAGTGGCACATTGATGACGAGACCATTGATGGTGGGGTCCGCAGGAATGAAGCGAACTTGGAATTGTTGAATGCGGGCTGGCTTGAACAACTCGACCAACACCTCTTGTGGGCCGACGGTTCCTGGGTTCAACGACACAGTGACATCGAAACCATCTTCACTGGTGAGTCGTTGTGTGACCGCGTACTCGGTTGTGTCGGTTCGGTCCTCGGGCTGAACATACGGTGGACGCATGGTGAGAAGCCATGACGACATGCCGAGGATGACGACAGACAGTGCCAATTGAATTGTCGCAGGCCTTTGTAGACGTGCGACAGCTCGAGAGGGAAGCACGCGAGCACGGCTCAACTTCTCCATGATGAATTGACGCACCGCGAATTCGACCATCACGAGAAGCACGACAATAAGAGTCTTCAAAATGATCAATCGACCGTGACTTGAGTTCAGGATGCTCGGTCCATCGAGTCTCCACACTTGGAAGAGTCCGGTACCGATGATGGCGACCATGAGTGGTGAACCGATGCGCGCCCATGCTCTGAGTGCGTCGAGTAGATCGCGCTCGCCTGGGCCGTTCAGCACCACTCTCGAGATGAGCAATGCGCCACCTGTCCACATCATCACGAACAACATGTGTGCGACCCCGACGATTGCTCCGATAAGAGCGAGTCGACCGCCTGTGCGATCAAATCCGAACGTTGCGACCATTAGGAAGAGAATGACCAACGAGGGGAACTGTGTGGCAGGGTCGAGTACTCGTGCCGGAAGCCATGCAACAGCAGCAACAAAGAACGTGAGCACCAGTCGAACGAGCAGCGCACGTCCTCGTGCCGTGTCGGCAATAGAGAACCATTCAGCCGGATTGAGGCCCGACACGAACGAGGATTCATTTGCTTGTGCAGCCGATAGCGACACGAGCAGAACCATGATGACGACGCTTGCAATTGTCATGATGCGGAAGTAACGCTCTGTGAGGGCGTACTCCACACCTTCTGGCCAAGCAAGAACGATGAGCGCCAGTCCACCGACGAGTGCGGAGAGCGTGAGAAAAGCGAGCGCACGAAGGAGACCAATTGGTCCTCCGAGACGTGCTGGCTCTGTGACGACTTCTCCGTTGTCGACACCCGGAACTGTGGTCGCGGTCGTGCCATCGGTGCCCGTTGTCCCTGGAGTGCCACCAGCAAGTGTGGTCGTGGTCACTGCTGCATTCGTGAAACTAAAAGTTCCGGTGCTGCCGTCGGGAAGTGACCAACTCACTGTGCAGCGTCCAGCGGCAGGTATTTGAGTAAGAGGAACCGACACCGACACACCGTCTGCAGCAAGTGTCGGCTTACCGAGTCCAGTGAGCTTGCCGTCACAGGCGAGCGACAGTCCCATCTTGTCGACGTTCTCCTGCCCGCCAAGGGCATTTTGGAAAACCATCTGAACCTGGGTGGGAGGCACGGACACGGTCTCGCCTTCGGCCGGGTTGGTGGAAAGGACGACGTTGTTTCCACCGGCGGCCTGTGCGAACGACCCAAATCCGAGGATGGGAAGCAGCAGAAGAAAGAGGAGTGCAGGCAGACGGCGCATGTTTCTTCTTCAAACGGTACTCAAACCGCACCACCCGAACGCGTCCACTGGCTTCAGCGCACCCTATTGCTATGGTCATTTCGTGGCCATGCAATCGCTCTACCGCAGGTATCGACCGCGGCGATTCTCTGAGTTGCGGGGCCAAGAGCACGTCGTCAAAGCGTTACGTAATGCGGTCATCAACCATCGCGAAGGTCAGGCGTATCTGTTCTCGGGCCCGCGTGGAACAGGCAAAACATCGACGGCACGAATCCTTGCCAAGGTCCTGAATTGTCAGAACCCGGTCGACGGAGAGCCATGCTGCGAGTGCGATTCGTGTGTGTCAGTCGAGACTGGCACCAGTTACGACGTCCTCGAGCTCGACGCAGCCAGCAACAACGGTGTCGCTGAGATTCGAGATGTCATCGAGTCTGCGGCTCTGTCCAGCCCCGGTCGTCACCGCGTTTTCATTCTCGACGAAGTCCACATGCTGTCGCGTGGCGCTGAAGCTGCCCTGTTGAAGACCCTCGAAGAGCCGCCCGAACACGTTGTGTTCGTGCTCGCGACCACAGACCCCCAGAAAGTCAGCGAGACCATTCGCAGTCGCGTTCAGCACCTTCAATTCCATCTGTTGTCGGTCGCCGATCTCGATGAGTACGTACGGTGGGTCATCACCGACGCTGGCCTCGATGTGCCCGGCGACGTCATCGAGCGTGTGCTCACTCAAGGTGCAGGTAGCGCACGCGACACACTGTCAGCTCTCGAGCTCGCGGTCGCAGGTGGAGGCTCTCTTGATGAGCCGGTCTCCATCGACGAAGTACTCGAAGCTCTGATTGCCCGCGACCAAGCGCGTGGTATCGCCGCGATCGCATTTGCCGTACAGCAGGGTCGCGACCCGCGCACTTTGGCAGATGACATCGTGCGCACACTTCGTGATTGTTTCTTGTCTCTCATGGCGCCAGAGTTGGTGCAACTGCCACAACAACGTGCCGACATCATCGGAGAGCACGCAAAGAACCTCGGCGCTGCTCGTGTCGTGCGAGCCATGGAAGTCATCGGGCAGACGTTGGTTGAAATGCGTCATGCCCCCGATGCCCGATTGCTCCTCGAAGTCGCCATCGTGCGACTGTCATCGCCAGCATTCGACGATTCCAATGATTCGATACTCGTACGACTTCAACAGCTAGAGACCGAAGTGCGCGAGTTACGCAATCGACCAACCGTCACGTTGCCGCCCGCACCCGTCGACCCGAGTACCGGTCGTGCAAAGGTCGGAGGTCGAGTTGCTGCCGGTTCAGCAACAGGTTCCATTCCACGACCACCTGCAAGCGAGGTCATCAAAGACGCACCAACCGTGGCCGCCCCAGAGGCAGTTGGTACCTCTAGCCCGCCGTCCGATGCACCGCCTGCTGCGCAGAGTTCGACAGCAATAAAGAGCCCTGCGGAAGTGTGGCCACAAGTTGTTGCTGGGCTGAAGCCATTCGCAAAGGCCTTGTTCAACGCTGCATCGATCGCATCAGTGAACGATGGGGTCATAACCCTCACGTTGCCGAATGAGTCGCACATGAAGCGTTGCGGTGAACATGTGCCGGCACTCCAACAGGCGTTGGCAACTGCATGTGGGCAGTCGTATCAGTTGGAGCTGACTGCCGATGCAACTGCATCGAAGGGCATTGAACGACCGAAAGATCAACCGAAGAAGAAGAGGGTGGTCGAGGAAGTAGCGGAAGATCCACACAAACCGATCGATCCCGCCGACCTCATCGAAGGGCCTGCCGGAATCGACCCATCCATCGAGCGCTTGCGTAACGCATTTCCCGGCGCTCGTGTGGTCACCAACGACAAGGACTGAACATCGTGTCGTCTCCTTACACACCACCTGTTCAGACACTCATCGACGAGTTGGGCAAGCTTCCGGGTGTCGGACCTCGTTCTGCACAACGCATGGCGCTGCACATAGTGAAGGCATCTACAGACGATGCGTCGCGTCTTGCGCGTGCCATCAGCGATGCAAAGGACAAAGTTCGGTACTGCGACAAATGCTTCAACCTGTCCGAGAGCACATTGTGCGGTATCTGCGCTGACGAGCGTCGTGATTCTTCGATTCTGTGCGTGGTCGAAGACTCGCGTGACATCGTTGCCATCGAACGTACGGGTGAATTCGGTGGGCGCTACCACGTTCTTCTGGGTTCGCTTGATCCGCTTCAAGGAATCGGACCAGATCAATTGAAAATTCGTGAACTCATTCCTCGACTCGATGCAGAGGAAGTGAAGGAAGTCATCGTCTGCACGAATCCGAACACTGAAGGCGAAGTGACGGCCATGTACATCGGTCGGTTGTTGAAGCCACTAGGCATTCGTGTCACGAGAATTGCAAGTGGTCTGCCGGTGGGTGGTGACCTTGAGTACGCCGCTGGGGTCACTCTTGGGCGAGCGATCGACGGTCGACGCGACATCGACGTCTAAGTCGAACCGACTTCGGTCACACTGTTGACGTCGGCAGCTTGCCGTAAATCCCTCCGCGACCACTGGCGAGATACGCAAGGGCACATACGAGAAGTAGCGCGAGTGGCTCAGACGTACCGAACAATTCCATTCCCATCACTGCGCATGCGAGAGGAACGTTCGCTGCTGCACCCAAGACGGCTGAGGCGCCGACAGTCGACATGAGGGCTACGTCGGCACCGAGAACATGAGCACATCCGCCACCGAACAGTGACCCGATGACGAACAACGGGATGACCTCGCCTCCGACCATGCCCGATCCGATGGTGATAGCGGTAAGCAGCAACTTGGGCAACCAGAAAGCGACCTCATCGCCATTCATTGCGTCGACTGCGAGCGGAATAGAAAGTCCGCTGTACTCGCGCCACGCGAACACCGACACAAGAACCATGATGAGCGCGCCGCCGATAGCGGGGCGAAGTGGATGCCACGAGATGAATTTCGTCGTGACAGCGCGTACCCCGTGAGTTGCCACCACGAAGAATCGGGCAATGACCCCGCAGACAATTGCAACGACTGCGAGTTGTAGAACGAGTTTCATAGACCAGTCGACATCGGCAAGTTGTGGATATGCCACATGTTCAATTCCGATGGTCCTGACAATGGCATCGCCGACGAAACTGGCCAGCACTGTGCTGACGATCATCGATCGAGTCGGGCGATGTGGTCGCCGCACCTCGAGAGCAAAGATGACACCAGCAAATGGAACGCCAAAGACAGCGCCGAAACCACCTGCGACTGCGGCTGTCAGTAGTTCTGTTCGCCGCGTTTCATCAAGTTGAAACTTTCGAGCAAGCGGGTCGGCCATCCCCGCAGAGATCTGAACGGCAGCACCCTCTCGTCCGGCGGATCCGCCGAACACATGCGTGATGAAACTGCCGATGAACACCAACCACGACAGACGAAATGGCACGGGTCGGGTGGTGACCCGCAGTTGTTCGACAACAAGTCCGCTGCCTCGTTCGAGTCCAGGTCCGAGCAGGGGATATCCGAGCCCGACGATGAATCCGCCGACAGGTAAGAACCACAGCAATGCAGAGTTCGACTCGCGAGTGTCAGTGGCCCAGTCGAGGGCCTCGATGAATGCAGCTGATGCGAGACCGGCGAGTATGCCGACGAACACTGCAAGCAGAGTTACGCGTGCCAGTGCCGATGCGTTCGATGTGCGCATCTTTTGTCGGCGCGTTGTCTTAGAGGCTGCGAACGATGATGGCATCTCCCTGGCCGCCACCACCACAGAGCGCCGCAGCGCCAACGCCACCACCGCGACGTTTCAGTTCATGAAGGATCGTGAGCACGAGACGGTTTCCGCTCATGCCGATCGGGTGACCAAGTGCGATGGCTCCACCGTTCACATTGACGATGTCGTCCTTGATGCCGAGCTCGCGCATTGATGCGATTCCCACGGCGGCAAACGCTTCGTTCAATTCGAACAGGTCGACGTCAGACAACTTCATGCCTGCACGGTCGAGCGCCTTCATGATTGAACGGCTCGGTTGGTGCAAGAGAGATGCGTTGTCTGGTCCAGCGACCATTCCATAGGAGAGAATCTCGCCGAGAGGTTTCACGCCACGTGCTTCTGCAGCCTTCTTCGACATGACAATGACGGCAGAGCCACCATCGCTGATCTGGCTTGCGTTCGCCGCCGTGATGGTTCCTTCTTTGTCGAAAGCTGGCTTCAGTCCGCCGAGTGACTCCATTGTCGTGTCGGCCCGAACACCTTCGTCATCTTTCACCATCAGCGGGTCACCTTTACGTTGCTTGACAGCTACAGCGACAATTTCGTCTGCCAAACGACCTGCTGCAATTGCGGCCGCGGCGCGCTGGTTACTCTTCATTGCCAGATCGTCTTGTTCGTCACGACTGATGCCACCACTTGTGTAGCGCTCAGTGCCAAGTCCCATGAGGCACGCATCGAATGCGCACCAGAGACCGTCCTTGATGATCGCGTCAGCAAGTTCGGTGTGTCCATAGCGGAATCCGCCACGTGCACCCGATGCGATGTATGGCGCGTTGGTCATGCTCTCCATGCCACCTGCGACCACAATGTCGGCTTCACCGGATTGGATCATTTGGTCTGCCAAGTACACGGAATTGATTCCTGACAAGCAGACCTTGTTGATATTCACTGAGGGCACGTTCATTGGAATGCCTGCGTTCGCAGCCGCTTGGCGTGCGGGCACCTGGCCCTGTCCGGCCATCAGCACCTGGCCCATGATCACGTGGTCAACCTCGTGGGGGGCGACGCCTGCTCGTTGAAGCGCCTCTTTGATGGCGAAGCCGCCCAAATCAGCGGCACTGAACGATGACAATGCACCGCTCATCTTGCCGATTGGTGTGCGTGCTCCAGCGACGATGTACGACCCGGCCATGTGTGTCCTCCAGATGAGCCCAATGAGTGGGATGAAGGAATCAGCGTAGGGGACAGGGCGAGCCCGCTCGCTATCGTCAGCCCGCATGGAGAAGATTCGCGAAGCAATCCTGAACGGCGCCACGGGCGAACAACTGGCGGCGATGCCCTTGCCTAGCGAGTACCGCGCTGCCCACATTCGAAAGGCAGACCAGGACATGTTCGCTGGAGTTGCCAGCGAGGACAAAGACCCGCGCTCAGCAATTCACATCGGTGATGTTCCGATGCCTGAGTTGGCACCAGACGAAGCCGTTGTCGCGGTGATGGCTTCATCGATCAACTTCAACACCGTGTGGAGCAGCATCTTCGAACCTGTCAGCACATTCGGTCCGATGGCTCGACTCGGTCGCGAGAGCGAGTGGGCCAAGCGTCACGATCGCGACTATCAAGTCATCGGTAGTGACGCATCGGGTGTTGTGTTGCGAGTTGGAAGTGCGGTGCGCAACTGGAAGCCCGGTGACAAGGTGACCGTGCATTGCAATCATGTCGACGATCAAGACCCCACGTCGCACGATGACTCTATGCTCGGTGCCAATCAGCGTATTTGGGGTTATGAGACGAACTTCGGTGGTCTTGCCGACGTGACCATCGTGAAGGCAAACCAACTCATGCCGAAGCCTGCGCACCTGTCATGGGAAGAGGCAGCGGTCAACGCGTTGTGTAACTCGACCAGTTATCGCATGTTGGTTTCTCGCAACGGTGCTCACATGAAACAGGGCGACGTGGTTCTTATCTGGGGTGCGACCGGTGGCATCGGTGCATACGCAGTGCAATATGTCTTGAACGGTGGAGGAATTCCTGTCGGTGTCGTGAGCTCACCTGAAAAAGCCAAGATCTTGCACGACCTCGGTTGTGAAGCAGTCATCGATCGTCGAGCAGCGAACTACAAGTTCTGGAACGAGGACAACACGCACAACGAATCGGAATGGCGTCGACTCGGTGCAGACATTCGCGGACTTGTGGGTGAAGACCCAGACATCGTGTTTGAGCACCCTGGTCGCTCCACGTTTGCCGCATCGATGTACGTGGCAAAGAAAGGCGGAACAGTCGTCACGTGTGCAGCCACGAGTGGTTTCATGATGGAGTTCGACAACCGCTTCTTCTGGATGCGCCTGAAGCGCCTCGTCGGTAGCCACTTCGCGAACTACCGCGAGGCCTACGAGGCAAATCGTCTGATCGCCAAGGGAATGATCCATCCGGTGATGTCGCAAGTGTTCAGTCTCGAAAACACCGGCGAAGCTGCGTACCAGGTGCACAAGAACATGCATGAAGGCAAGCTAGGAGTGCTGTGTCTGTCACCAGAAGAAGGACTTGGCATCGACAATCTGGAACTTCGCCAAAAAGTCGGCGAGAAGAAGTTGCGCGCATTTCGTCGCGCGTGAACAATCGGTCTCAACGACAGAAATCGTAAATAGAACTCACGAAGAGAAAAGGAGCAATTGTGCTGCTGACCGAAATCGACCATGTCGCCATCGCCGTCAAGGACCTTGAGGCCGCCATTGATTACTACCGCCGTGCCTTCGGTGCCGAAGTCGACCATCGCGAGGTGGTGGAGCGTGATGGAGTCGAAGAAGCTTTGTTGAAAGTTGCGGAGAGCTACGTGCAATTGCTGACCCCGACACGTGATGATTCCCCGGTGGCAAAGGCCATTGAAAAGCGTGGTGAAGGGCTCCATCATGTCGGGTACCGCGTGGCAAATTGCGCTGAAGCACTCGAGGCGATGGTGAAGGCCGGCGCTACCCCCATCGACAAAGAGCCTCGGCCGGGAAGTCGTGGAACCACCGTGGCATTCATCCACCCCAAGGGCAGTTACGGCACGTTGATCGAATTGGTGCAGGAATAGTCGGTCAGGCACCGGTGTGCTCCGGCTAGTCATCTGGGGTTTTCTCGGACTGGTCTTTGGTCTGCGTGCTGCGCAACGTGCGCGCAACCTGATCGTCACGGCGCATCAGCGCAATCTGTCGTATGTCCAAGGAACTTGGCACACGACAAGCAACTTCACCAGTCTCGGAGCTGTGCTTGGTGCACTTGCGTATGCATTGAACGCTGCAACGTTCGACTCGGACGTCGCAGTTCTTGGCTTCTGTGTGTTTGCGTCGGCATGCATCACGCATGCCTTGGTCGATATCGACACACATTTGCTGGTGCGTCAAGTGACCACCCGTGCATGCGTTTTGGGAATTCCGCTGCTGGCAATTGCGGCTGTGATTGACGAGACACCACGACAACTGGTGACCGCACTTGCGGGCGTGTTGCTTGCGACGGTGATGCTTCTCGTGTGGCGCGCGCTCTCACGCGGTCAATTGGGAAGCGGTGACGTGGCGGTTGCGCCGATGTTGGGTTTCTTTCTCGGCTGGGTCGGCCTCGAAGTGGTGGTGGCGGGTCTTCTCTTTGCTGCGGTGCTCGGAGGTGTGTTTGCGCTGCTTGGACTGCTCACGAGGCGACTACGACGTTCGTCGATGTTCGCCTTTGGTCCATTCCTCATGCTCGGTGCGATGATTGCGGTGTGGACCGCATAGGTGACTTCAACCAAGGCTCGTGTGAGCCACAATGACATCGTGATCGTCCATCTCATCGACGGGACATACGAGCTGTACCGCCAACACTTTGGTCAGGCCGTGCGACATCGAACCCCGCCCCCGCTTGCTGCAACTGCCGGTGTGGTCACGTCGACCTTGCAACTTCTTGCTGGCGGTGCGACACATGTCGCGGTGTCTATGGACCATGTGATCGAGAGTTTTCGGAATGACCTCTACGACGGGTACAAGACTTCTGAGGGCATGGAAGAAGAGATTCTCAACCAATTGCCGATTGTTCAAGACGCATTGCGTGCACTTGGTGTTCCGGTGTGGTCGATGGTGAAGTATGAAGCTGACGATGGTCTTGCTGCAGCCGCATATCTGGCCGACGCCGACGAAAGAGTCGCGCAAGTGCAGATATTGAGCCCAGACAAAGACATGGGTCAATGTGTCAAAGGCAATCGGGTGGTTCAATTCGACCGACGCAATGACGTCATCATCAACGAAGATGCAGTTCGTGCCAAGTTCGGGGTCGGACCAACGTCAATCGCTGACTGGTTGGGGCTGGTGGGCGACACCGCAGACGGGTTCCCCGGACTACAAGGTTGGGGAGCGAAGAGCGCATCTGCTGTTCTCGCGGTGTACCAGCACATCGAAGACATTCCTGATGACGTCGACTCATGGAGTGAGGCTGCGCGCGGCGTTCGCGGCGCAGCAAAGTTGGCAGCGACACTTTGCGACAATCGTGAGATGGCAATGCTGTTCAAGGACATCGCAACTGTTCGCACCGATGTCGCCGACGACGTGGACATCGGATCTGTCGACAGTTGGCGGTGGCGAGGTCCGACGTCTGCGCTTGAAACGTTCGCCAAGGAACTTGGCATCGCACAGCTCGTCGAGCGAGTCGAGCGAGCAACGGTGGGACGCGACTAATCCCGAATTGATTATCGCTGCGTCGTGTGCAGTGAGGTAACGGCCAGGCGATCTGCGGCACACGAGTGGTACCGCTGAGGGCTGCTGCCTTCCGACCCTGACCCGATTCACGAGCACCCGTCGCACAGGACCCGACCGTCACCTCACCGAACACGCATCGCGCATCGGTGCGGCGATGGTTCCACGATACCCCTGCGGTAGCCTGCGACACTCGGCGACATTCACGGATGTCGCGCCAGGAAGGGTGCGAGAGCGGCCGAATCGGCAGCACTGGAAATGCTGTGACCTGCAAGGGTCCGTGGGTTCAAATCCCACCCCTTCCGCCATGAACCACGAGGTTGCAATGACTGCGGCGCTCGACGAAGCGCGTCGGGCGCTCGACCACGATGATGTTCCGGTGGGTGCCGTTGTGTTGCATGACGGCAACATTGTCGCGGCTCGTCACAAT
>DAIOTI010000032.1:0-11146 GCA_036752105.1 Ilumatobacteraceae bacterium
TTGACGACATTGTTGAGTTTTCTGGCCTAGGTAACCGAATTCGACACCCGTTGTACACGTATTCGTCAGGCATGCGGGCAAGGCTTGCATTTTCTATAGCGACATCGATTGAACCTGAAATTCTCATTATTGACGAAGGGATCGGCGCAGCAGATGAGGAGTTCTCAAAAAGAGCTGCGGTGCGCATTCAGGTTTTTCTCAAAAACACAGGGATACTGCTTCTTGCGAGTGAACGGTTATCTCGCCTCGCGTGAAGACTCATATGTTCCTGTCAAGCTCACTCGACAGTTCGGCTTGCGTAAGGGCGACTATGTCACCGGCATGTCGCGACCCGCCGGCCGAAACGAAAAGAACCCGGCGATGCTCGAGATTCACACGGTGAACGGAATGAATCCAGAGAAGGCTCGTCAGCGCCCGCGCTTCGAAGATCTCACGCCGCTTTTCCCGGACGAGAAGTTGCGTCTCGAAGATCCGATGGATCCGACCAACATGACGGCACGCATCATCGATCTCATCTCACCGATCGGCAAGGGCCAGCGTGGGCTTATCGTGTCGCCTCCGAAAGCCGGCAAGACCACGGTTATGAAGACCATTGCAACGAAGATCGAGAAGAACAATCCAGAAGTGAAGTTGATCGTCCTTCTCATCGACGAACGACCAGAGGAAGTCACCGACATGCGTCGCACGGTGCAGGGTGAGGTCATCGCGTCGACGTTCGATCGACCAAGTGACGAACACACACACATCGCAGAGCTCGCCATCGAAAAAGCCAAGCGCATGGTCGAGATGGGCGAAGATGTCGTCGTCATTCTCGACGGCATCACGCGACTGTCTCGTGCATACAACTTGGCCGCTCCTGCAAGTGGTCGAATCATGTCCGGTGGTATCGATGCAGGCGCGCTGTATCCACCGAAAAAGTTTTTTGGTGCTGCTCGAAACGTCGAAGAAGGTGGCTCACTCACAATCCTTGCGACAGCCTTGGTCGAGACCAATAGCCGTATGGACGAGGCGATCTTCGAGGAGTTCAAGGGCACGGGCAACATGGAATTGAAGCTCGACCGGCGAATCGCGGAGCGGCGGGTGTTCCCGGCAATCGATGTCGACGCATCGAGTACCCGACACGAAGAACTGCTCTTTGACCGCAAACAACTGCAATTGGTGTGGAAACTGCGTCGAGTGCTCTCGGGCCTTGCCGCTGATGGCAATCCAGCGCCCGGCCTCGAAATGCTCATGGACCGCCTGAAGACCTTCCGTACCAACGACGAATTCCTGAACGAAATCGCCAAATCACCCACCGCCTAGCCCGACAGGTCGCCGGTACACTTCTCAGCCGGCCCAAGTGCACCCGTCGGGCAACCATCTCTAGGAGATCGAAATGAAGACAGACATCCATCCAAAGTATGAAGAGACCACGGTCAAGTGCTCATGTGGAAACTCATTCGTGACACGAAGCACCAAGGGCGGCCTCATGCAAGTCGAATTGTGCAACGAGTGCCACCCGTACTTCACAGGTAAGCAGAAGCTGGTCGACACTGGTGGACGCGTCGAGCGATTCAACAAGCGGTACGGCGCTCGTAAGACCACCAAGAAGTCGGCCGACTAGAACCGCGTGACCTCTGTTCCCGCCGACACAGAGCGGCGCAGCAGACTTCTCTCGCTGAAACTGCGCGCACTTGTGCGCGATCACTTCGGTCATGACTCCGACGCTGTCGGCACTGATGAACTCGAGGCGGTACCTTTCCCGTTGGGTGCGGCTCTCTTGTCGAGAGACACCGTTTGGTTGCTCATCGACGACGACGCCAGCCGTGCACTAGGGCCCTCCGTGGCTTGGGTGCTTTCGCGTCGACCCAATGTGTCGACTGTGCACCTTCTTGCGGAAGTGGGGTCAGGAGTGCTTGCTCGACGAGCACAGCTCTTGAACGACGACATCTCTGTCAATGTGTGGCACGCAGAAGAACGTGATGTCCTTCAGGCCCTACCTGAGCCGCCACTTCCCTCGGTGCTCGCTACCACGAGCCATCTCGACTATGTCGGTGTCATTCGAGCCGCTGGGGCAGACCCGTTGGTGGAGCATGGCGTGGTCGTCGGTGAAGTTCGTGGACTTGAAATTTGTCGCGTGGTCGACGACGCACACACCGGGGCAGTGCGCCTGGAAGTCGGAATGGGTGCCAATGATCGTGAGGCATTTGCTCTGGTTCACGGAGATGTTCCGACAGCTGACGCCTTGGCGAACGTCGTTGCTGCAGTTCGTCCCCATCGCGCTGACGACGCACCGCCGCATCCACTCAACATGTTCGGAGCCGAGCGACTCATGCGAGCTCGCGCCATCGAAAATCCGTCGATGGTCAACTGCGTGAGCGTCGTTGCTGCCGAGCCACCGGTTGCGCGCACGAATCTGAAAGATGCCGTTCCATGTGTCGCAATCGGCGAGGAATCTGACGGCACGCGACGAATTCTCGTGTTCGTGAATGGCGTGGACCTCGACGCCGTCTCGTTTGCGCTCGACGCTTGGCATCGGCTCGATCGCACGGCTCACGTCACAGTCGTCCTACGTGAGAAAGACAAAGTCGCATCGATCGACCGGCTCGCACGGCTGGGCATCGTTCCGGTCGAAGTGTTGGCACTGAAGGGCTGATATTCGTGTCCGTTTGGTCGAAGCACCACAGAATCCGGCATCTTCTCGCGGCACTGATGCTGTCGACGTTCATTCTCGGGTGTGCCGGTTCGCCCAATGACGACGCTGTGATTGAGCGTCCCGAAGTGAATGAATCCGCAGACACCACCGCGTTGATCCAAGACACGGTCGTCGAGACGACAGCGCCACGTTCGACAACGACCACGAGTTCAGTTCCTCTTACGACAATCGTGGAGTCAGGGAAGGATGCAACGGTTGAGTTGCGCACCTTGGCAAAGGCAGCTGGTGCGCGAGATTTCTCAGAGATCTCTGACAGCGCCTGTGGAAAGTTCGCGATGGTGCTGACGGACGTCATCATCGACGGCTTCGTCAAAGGTGGATTGTTCTGGTACTGGTGGGACGGTTCCCAGTGGGTCGACCAATCAGAGCAATTGAAGGGCGGCATCGGGGACTATCACTTGCGGGTCTACACACGTGACTACACGAACGACGGCATCAAAGAGTTCTTCGTCGTCGCAAAGGACAGCGAACGACGGTCAGCCAAAGAATTCGGCTCTTTCTTCGGGTTCGGATGGTCGCCTCAATCGCAGTGTCGATGGGACTGGATGGTCATCGACAATGGTCGTGAAACCGTCACGGCTATCAGCGAGCCAGAGCCGAGTCCTCGATCAGCAAAAGTCTTCTGCATCGGGTACCGGAACAGTTCCACACGTATCCGTGGATGGGTGTGGTACGACTCCTCAATCTCAGCTTTCCGCTTCGACTACAAGTAGTCGCCGTAGCCTTGAGGTCATGGACGAAAGGCTCGACGCGATAGAGAAGGAATACGTCGAGCTCGAAGCAAGCCTCGGAACGTCAGAAGTGTTGGGTGACCAGGCGAAACTGCGAGATGCGTCTCGCAAGTACAAACAACTCACCCCATTGGTCGAGTGCATTCGAGCACTGCGAGCAGTGAAAGGTGACGCCCAGGCGGCGCGCGAACTTGCCGCTGAGACCACTGGCTCTGAACGCGATTTGTTCCGCGCCGAAGCGGCATCAGCAGACGAGAAACAAGAGGAACTCGAAGAGCAATTGAAGGTGCTCATGTTGCCCACCGACCCGAATGACGGCAAGAACGTTCTCATGGAGATCCGCGGAGCAGAAGGTGGGGAAGAGGCCAACTTGTTCGCCGGTGATCTGATGGAGATGTATCGGGCGTATGCAATTCGACGTGGCTGGACCGTCGAGACGATTCAACACGATGCTTCTGACCTAGGTGGCATCAACCAGGTGACCCTGATGTTCAAGGGCGAGGATGCATGGAGTCATCTCAAGTTCGAAGGTGGTCCACATCGTGTGCAGCGCGTTCCTGCCACCGAGAGCCAGGGTCGCATCCATACTTCTTCGGCCACCGTGATGGTGATGCCAGAGGCGGATGAAGTTGATGTCGACATCGACGAAAAAGACCTACAAGTCGACATATATAGGTCCTCGGGTGCAGGCGGCCAACACGTGAACACCACGGACTCCGCAGTGCGAATCACCCACAAGCCCACCGGAATCGTGGTGGCGATGCAGGATGAACGCAGTCAACTTCAGAACCGAGCACGAGCGATGCAGGTGTTGCGCTCGCGGCTGATGAAGCATTACCAGGATCAGGCTGAAGCAAAGGCCTCTGCTGAGCGCCGAGCGCAAGTCGGTGGGGGTGGACGAAGCGAAAAGATTCGCACGTACAACTTCAAGGAAAATCGAATCACCGATCACCGAATCGGGTTCACGCTGTATCAACTACAAGCAGCTCTTGCAGGCGATCTCGACCCTGTCATCGAGGCACTTCAGACCGACCTACGTGCTCGACAACTCGCTGGCGATGTCTGACGGCACCGTCACATGGCGTGCGATGCTCGCCGAGACGGCGCAAGTCGTCACAGATAGAACGTCGGCACTCTGGTTGTGCCAACGTGCGAGCGGATATGACGCCGAAGAGTTCCTCAAAGAAATGGACGCCCTGGTCACGTCGCGAGCCGCGACCCATCTCCATGACATGATTCGGCGCTTTCTTGGGGGAGAGCCACTTCAATATGTGCTCGGTCGGTGGGCCTTTCGACGACTCGACATCATGGTCGATGCTCGCGTGCTCATCCCTCGACCCGAGACTGAGATGCTCGTGGATCACGTGCTCGACGAGGTGACTCAGAGGGCTGGTTCCACGATCGTCGACCTCGGTACGGGCTCTGGCGCGATTGGTCTGGCGGTGCTCGACGAACTTCCGATCTCGCACGCGAGCGTGTGGATGACTGACGTGTCACGTGATGCACTCGATGTCGCAAGTGCCAATCTGGCCGGACTTGGTCGTGCGGGTATCGGTGCACGACTAGCTCACGGCTCATGGTTTGATGCGCTTCCTGACGAGTTGGCAGGGACGATCGACGTGGTCGTCGCGAATCCTCCGTATGTGGAAGATGACGACCCTGACCTCGAGAGTCGTGTGCGCGAATGGGAACCGCCACTTGCTCTGTTCGGTGGTGCTGACGGCCTCCGAGACATTGCGACAATTGTGAGTGGGAGTAGCCACTGGCTACGTCCCGGCGGCCTACTGCTGGTCGAGTTCGGCTCTCGCCAAGGTGGTGCGGTGCACGAACTTGCTGTCAGGGCTGGGTTGAGCGAAGTGGACATACTTCAAGATTTCGCAGGGCTCGACCGGGTGTTGCGAGCTCGCGTTCCACACTGACTCACGGTCACGTCAACGGTGATCGATGCCGAGTGACCGACGAATGAAGTCAAGTTGGTGAAGTAACAAGTTCTCGGCGACCACCTCTTGTGGAGTCATGTGTGTGACCCCGCTCAATGGAAGAACTTCGTGTGGTTTACCAGCACTCAGTAGAGCGGAGGAGAGCTGCAATGTATGGGCTGCAACGACATTGTCATCTGCCAGACCATGTATGAGCAACAAGGGTCGAGTCAGGCGAGGCGCGTCTCTGATGAGGCTGGTGCGGTCGTAGTTGCCGCTGTCCTCAACCGGATCGCCGAGGTATCTCTCGGTGTAGTGAGTGTCATACAGTCGCCAGTCGGTGACCGGCGCACCAGCGACTGCGCAATGGAACACGGTGGGCTCGCGCAACACTGCGAGCGCCGCAAGATAGCCACCGAAGCTCCATCCACGTATCGCTACTCGTGACATGTCGGCCCGCGGCTCCAACTGCGGAAGTACTGAAGCCACGAGGCATTGGTCCTTCAAGACGGGGTCAGATAGATCGCCCGCAACCTCGCGCTCATACGTCGAACCTTTTCCAGGTGTGCCTGCGCCATCGGCGACCACCACCACAAAACCTTGATCGGCAAACCACTGCGACACAGCGAGGGCCTGATTCGATGCGACGACTCGCTGCGCATGGGGGCCGCCGTATGGGTCGAACAGCACGGGTAGACGGTGGGTCGAGCCATCTTTCGGAGTGAGTATCGCGACCGGAACCTGTCGTGGGCCGACGAGGTGGAACTGTACGTTCGGCGACACAAGTGGAGTCTCTGCATGAGATGTGAGAAGCAGCCCATTGTTCATTTGGTGTCTTGCGAGAGGCGATCGCGTTGATGTCATACGCAAGACCACATGCGAATCGTTGCCAGATGCCGTCGTCACGCTGTCATCAGGGCTGAGACGAGAGATGCTCGTGGTCTCGAGGTCGAAGCTGTGCACGTGCATGAACCAAGGTTGGGCGATGTCGTTGGCGGTGAACAACACACGTCGGCCGACGTGGTGCACCGAGCGCACCTGCAGGGTTGTTGGTTTGACAGGTCGACCGTCCACCAGAAGGCAACGAGAGCCTTCTCGTTCGCCACATGTGATGAGTGATCCGTCATGCGCGAGCGCTGGAGTACCGGGAACCAATTCCACCCAGAGCGCGTCGATTTCTTCATGTAGAAGCGAACACTCACCTGAGTGTTCATCTACGCGCATCACACGTGTGGCACGTTGATTACGCGTCTGTGTCTGGGCAACAAGACCGTTGAAGAACCATGAGACCGAATTCAGGTATTCACTATCGGGCGGCAGAGAGACATCGATTGTCGCTCCACCGGACACCGACACGATGTGAAGGCTCACCGCTGCGTTCGTCGATCCCGCTTTCGGATAGCGGTGTGTGGATGGCTCTGCTTCTGGTCGTGATGAGTCTGAGATGTGCCATTGCAAGACGGACCTCGAGTCCACTCGACAGACAGCGATGCGGTCTCCGTCAGGCGAGAACCAGTATCCACGCTGGCGCCCCATCTCTTCAGCTGCGATGAACTCTGCCGTCCCCCATGTGATGTCAGAATCTGAATCAGAACACAAGATCTGTTCGACATCGTTCCTCATGATGCACAATGCACCGTCTCTGACATAAGCAACGGTGTCACCGGCGGGAGAGAGTCGCACATCGAACGCGCCGACAGGCACTGGGAGCACACGCTGTGTGCCAGTGACGAGATCAATCTCGAATGTGTGCCCTCCGACAGTTGTGACGGCCTTAGTGACGGCAGAGTCGGTGGCGAAAGACACCACACCACCGGCGGCCTCCCGCACACGTTCCCGACGGCGCTTTTCCTCTGCAGATGTTTGCGAATTGTCGCTGTCACTACCTGGGTCGAACACGCATCGTTCAATTCCGATTTGGGTGTCCAAGACCCACAATTTGTTGACAGGGTCACTGCCACTTGATGAACGTGCAAATAGAACTCGCTCGCCTGAAGGAGCGACGATGATGTTGCGAGGCTCGCCGAGGGTGAGTCGTTGTGTGCGGGCATGTTGACGAGGAAACGTGTCGCGCGGCATCTGTGATGAGTTCATGCGAGTCGCAAGACTCCATCGTGATCAAGAATGCATGGACCTCCGATGGGATCCTCGGTCAACATGTGCGCAGCTAGTTGTGCGTCAGTGGAAGTGCCCCAAGCGCGGCGTTCATCGGCGAGAAGGCATGAGGCGATGACTTGCTCGGGGTGTCCTTCGCGGTCATGCATCACGGTGTAGGCCTCGATCGTCGCCGACCCTTCTGCTTCGATGCGTGTCGCCGCAGCACGCATAGGAAGTGCATCAATTTCGTCTTGTGGGTAGTCGTACCTGAAGCCTTGTCGAGGTGGCTGTGACGAATACACGCCGAATGCGTGCTTTGTCGCGAATCCACCATTTGCCCAGACCAACCCAGTCTCGTCCGGTGATGACCGAACATCGTTCATCACGGTCGCAATCGAATGTGAGACGTAGTTGTTCCATGGTCCACCAGCAAATTGCAGGCCACCTGTGCGAGTGAGCTGCCTATCAAGTGGCAGTCCGAGTGATCGTGCTCCGAGTTGCACGGCCGATGGGAAACACGAGTAGAGATCGATGATTGAGACGTCGTCGATACCGACGTGTGCAAGTTCTAGCGCTCGCTGTCCGGCGATTCGAACTGCTGGAGTCTCGTGAAAGTGGAGACGATTGGAAATGAACAGATGCTCGTGTGCGTCGGTTCCGGAGTGGACAAACACCCACCTGTCCCTCGGAACCCCGAGGGATGCTGCCTTCTCAGCGGTACACATGATGAGGCCAGCTGCCATGTCCACGTCGTTGTTCGAGTTCATGAGCTTCGTGTATGGAAAGCCGATCATGCGATTGTCGGCACGTGGTGTGACGATGTCATCGGCAGTACGAACTTGTCGTGACCACGCATAGGGGTTGTTCGCTGCCACTTCGCTGAAACGTGACCACAATCTGCCGAGATGCCGTTGGTGTTCTGCGATGTCGTGCCCGAGTGATGCCCTGATCGCTGATTCGAAAATGGGATATACCTGGATCGGCATGTAGAGCTTTCGTTCGATCTCTTCAGGTGACACCATCACCAGTTCTGCAGTGACTTGCTCGAAAGGTTCCTGCGACGTCGGCCAGTTCCACATTGCGCCGAGTTTCTTGGCGCGACGTTTGCTTCGGGCTGTCTCGCCTCCGGTGATGTACACCATGTCGATCTCGCCACGTTGCATGAGAAGTGCGGCTTTGTTCACCAATGACTGTGGTGTATTCCCGCCCATTCCCGACAGGCCGAATGCGCGCGGGCGTACGCCGGCATGTCCCGCGACAATCGAAGCTGGGTTGCCGTAATTCCAAGACAAAAGTGCACAGACCCATAGAGCATCTGGGTCGGGGAGCGAGCTGAGGCCAGCATCGGTCGCCGCAATGCGAAGAGTCTCAGCCATGAGAGTTGCAGGGTCACGTACCTTTGTGAGGTCGTCTTCGCGTTGCAGAACCTGACCATTTCCGATGAGAACTGGCGTGCGGGGGTCGAGTGTCACACGAAAACCCTAGGTGAGTGGCCACGCTCAACTTCGACCGTGCATCGGGCTGACGCACTACGCTCGTCACGATGTCACGTGTCGCCATTGGTTCAGATCACGCAGGGTTTCCATTGAAGGAGCACCTCATTCCGTTTCTCCGCGCGGCGGGGCATGTGGTCGAAGATTTCGGAACCAACAGCACCGAGAGCTGCGACTATCCGCCGATTTGTGCCGCAGTCGGCCGCGCCGTGCGCGATGGCAAGGCAGATGTCGGAATCGTCATGGGTGGAAGTGGCCAAGGTGAGCAGCTGGCAGCCAACAAAGTGCGCGGCGTTCGCGCTGGGCTCTGCAACGACCTGTACACGGCGAGGATGGCGCGTGAGCACAACAATGCGAACGTGCTGAGCATCGGCGCGCGAGTCGTTGGTACGGGGCTCGCCGAGGAGATCGTCACCACCTTCTTGTCGACTGCATTCGAAGGCGGGCGGCACGAACGTCGCGTCGCACAGTTGACTGATATCGAGAACGAGGAGGCTTCACGCTGATGCCATTTCCATCCGACACCACTCCGGACGATCTCGTCTTTGACCTCATCGAACGCGAGAAGCAGCGACAAGTATCTGGTTTGCAGCTCATCGCCAGCGAGAACTTCACGTCACCTGCGGTCATGCGTGCGACCGGCTCAGTACTCACCAACAAATACTCCGAGGGATACCCAGGAAAGCGCTACTACGGCGGCAACGCAGTCGTCGATGAGATCGAGCAAATTGCTATCGACAGGGTGAAGGAACTTTTTGGTGCCGCGCATGCGAACGTGCAACCACACAGTGGCGCAAGCGCGAACATGGCGGTGTACCTCGGGCTGTTGAAACCTGGCGACACTCTCCTCGGGCTCAGTCTCGACCACGGCGGTCACCTCACACACGGCTCACCAGCGAACGCCAGTGGCATTCTCTACAACTTCGTGCAGTACAAAGTCACGCCCGGAGACGAGCGCATCGACTTCGATGAGATGCGCGCGATGGCCCTCGAACACCGACCAAAAATGATCGTCGCTGGCACCACTAGTTACCCGCGACGGTTGGACCCTGAGCCTTTTCGAGCCATCGCTGATGAAGTCGGTGCATTGCTGATGTTCGACATCGCACACCTCGCAGGGTTGGTGGCGGGCGGAGCCCATCCCAACCCTGTGCCTTTCGCGGACGTTGTGACCTTCACCACTCACAAGACGTTGCGCGGGCCGCGCGGTGGGTGCATCCTCGCAAAGAAAGAACATGCACAGGCCATCGACAAAGCGGTGTTTCCTGGCAGTCAAGGTGGGCCCCTCGAACACGTCATTGCTGCAAAGGCTGTGGCATTCCACGAGGCGCTACAACCATCTTTCAAGGACTACGCACACCAGATCGTGAAGAATGCATCGGCACTCGCAGCTGCCCTGGCCTCACACGGGTTCCGTTTGGTGAGTGGCGGAACGGACAATCACCTCATGGTGGTCGACCTTCGTCCGTTCGACGCGGAGTGCACCGGAAAAGAAGCACAGCTCGTGCTTGACGAGGCCGGAATCACGTTGAACAAGAACACCGTTCCAAACGATCCACGTAGTCCGTTCGTCACATCTGGCGTGCGTATCGGAACGCCGAGCGTGACCACCCAAGGCATGAAAGAAGCCGAGATGTCAACGATCGCGGCTTTCATCGCAGAAGCGCTTCGTGGGCGACAAGATGCAGACATGCTCGCCGACGTGCGCAAGCGGGTCAGCGAGTTCTGCGCCAAGTTCCCGGCCTACTAGGCGCGACTCGGGGGCGTACATGGGCCTGTTCGGCGGCTACGTCATCATCTTTCTCTTTGCAGCAGGTACCACTGCCGCGGTGATGCCGCTTGTCCTCAGATTGTCGCGACGACGACAGTGGCTGGCACTTCCGGGTGAGCGCACAGTTCACACGGTGCCGACGCCGAACATCGGCGGACTCGCGATGTTGTGCGGTCTGGCTGTCGCCCTGATCGTCGCACGTCAGATGGACCGTTTTGATCGACTCTTCACCGGCAACAGCGAACTCGTCGGCGTGTTTATCGCCGCCCTCATCATCGCCTTGGTCGGCCTGCGTGACGACGTTCGCGAAGTGAGTGCACCAGGTCGCGTGGCCGCCACCATCGTGTCTGGCCTCGTTCTCGTGTGGTTCGGCGTGACCATGTTCTATTTCCGACTTCCGTTTCTCGGGGTGTTTCAGATCTCGGGGGACTGGGTACCGA
>DAIOTI010000033.1:0-11021 GCA_036752105.1 Ilumatobacteraceae bacterium
CACCATGGATCGCGCACAGCCGTGGGCATTTTTCGCACCACACACACGTGCATTCGAGTTGGCTCTCGGTGCGTTGTGCGCCACAGTGCCACTTGCGCGACTGCATCGCTCACAACTTCTCGCATCGCTCACATCGTGGGCGGGAATCGCACTCATCATCGCCAGCGCGACAGGTTTTTCTGAAGAGACGCGTTTCCCAGGCCCGTGGGCCCTGGTTCCAGTGGTGGGAACGATGCTCGCACTGCAAGGCGGCGATGTTCACCGCTTCGTGCCGAACATGATTCTTCACTTGGCACCCGTGCAGTGGCTCGGGTCGCGTTCGTATTCGGCGTACTTGTGGCACTGGCCGGTGCTGATCATCGCGCCTGCAATGTTGGGTAACGAGCTAACCGTCGCTCAACAAGTGGTCTGCCTGGTCATCGCACTCGGTCTCACCGAACTCGGACATCTACTCATCGAACGACCGGTACATCGCAACCACTCGCTCGAGGGTCGTCGTGCGTTGTCGCTGGCACTCGCAACGATTCTTATCAGCGGAGCAGCCGGAGGGCTTGTGCGAAACAATCCGCGCACATTCTCTGGCGGTGACAATGTGGCTGCACCGACGTTGGAATCAACCACTACTTCGACAACATCGACACTTGCAACATCGACGACGTCGGGAGTTCCCACCACCACGATTCCAATTGCACCGACACTTCCTCCGTATCAGGGTCCGCTTCAAGCCGTTGTAGATGCCACAAAGAACAATGTGTTGCCCGCCAACCTCACGCCAAGTCTCGGTGATGCACTGTTGGATTTTGCAACGGTGTATCAAGACGACTGTCATACGTCATTCACGTCGGTTCAGCAGAAGAACTGCATCTTCGGTGATCCGAATGGCACCATCTCGGTCGGGCTGTACGGTGATTCACACGCTGCACAGTGGTTCCCAGGCCTCGAGAAAGTAGCCATCAAGAGGAAGTGGAAACTCATCACCTACACCAAGCGTGGTTGCCCACCAGCTGACATCGAGGTGTGGAGCAAAGTACTCGGTCGTCATTACACCGAATGTGATGCATGGCGAGAGAACGTGTACAAGAAGATGGTCGACGACAAGGTGAAGGTCGTCCTCGTCGCCCAGTTCGATCGGCTGTTGTCGAAAGAGACGAAGATCCCCATTTGGCAGCGTGACTGGCGCATCGGACTTCAGGGAACCATCGACATTCTGAAGGGTCTCGGCATCACACCGATCCTCTTTGCCGACACACCTTTCCCGGCACGTGATGTACCGACATGTCTGTCGGCAAGTCCCAAAGACATCGATGTGTGCAACCCCATTCCCAGCGCGGCTCTTCGGGCCGACATTGCCGAGGTACGGGAGGACCTGTCAGTAAAGAATGATGTGCCATTGCTACGGACGAAGGATTGGTTCTGCACCGCCAACATCTGTCCTGTTGTGGTGGGCAACATTCTCGTTTACCGTGATGACAACCACATCACCAGTGCCTACGCCAAGTTCTTGGGGCCGGTGCTCGATGCGGCATTGGAACCGGTAGTGAGTTGGTATTCGAAATGACGACACAAAAGACTGTTCAACAACTTCTCGACGAACACATCGCCGCAGGTCATCTCACCCATGAACAGGCAGACGACATACTGGAAGCGCCACGCTGGTCATTCAGTATGCAAGAGGCTCTGTACTACCTGGCAGGTGTGATCATCGCTGTCGGTGTCGTTCGGCTGTTCATCGCCGTTCTCGAGGATGCATCAGAAATTTCGATTTCAAGCTTTCTATATGTCGTCGCAGTTGCATTTGCCGGAGTCGCGTGGTGGGCGGAAAAGGGCGCCGAAATACGTCGTCGCTTCGGTGAAGTGTGTGAGTTGGCTTCTGAGTTGTCCGCAGCTTTTGCCACCGGCGTGCTCGTCACCTACCTGTGGACCGAGAGTGAGTGGACGGGGATTGCGATCGGTTCGGTGTTCTTCGTCTTCGGCTTCTGGCGTGCACGGCACACAGACTTTGCCGGCTCACTCACCATCATCCCGTCAGCTCTCGTGGTGGCCGGAATGGTGGGAGGGCTGCTCGACTTGCGCGAACCAAATGACGCACTCACATTGATGGCCGGTGCGATCGTGCTCATCTTGGTCTCATTCACCGGCGTCCATTTCTCGCTTGCACCTCGCGTCGCAGGTTCGGCATTTCTCATTGGGACCACCACCGGGTGGGTGGGCATGCACCAGGGGGGCTGGGCCGCAGCACTCGCGATCATTGGTGCCGCAGTGATGTTCTCCTATGGCGCCAGAATGCTGTTGCTCGACATGTTGGTGAGTGCCGGCATCATCATCACGGCATCAGTCGCGATCGTGTCGTTCAATACTTTCGACAATCAAGTTCTGCAAGGCGTCGTCGTCATCGTCGTCGGTGTGGCGATGTTGGCAGTCACTATGCCGTATGCCCGCCGTCGGAAAACTCTCTGAACGCTGCCAGCGCGCGCGGCCCATACACCGTTGCTGGGCCGCCATTCATGAGAATCGCGACACCAATTGTTTCAGCAACCTCTTGCTCAGTCGCTCGTTCCCGTGCCGCACCGCGTGCGTGAGCTGCGATACACCCGTCACACTTGTGTGAAATAGCGATGGCAAGGGCGATGAGCTCTTTGTGTTTCTTGCTCACGCTCCCGTCAGCCATGGCAGCCTGACTAAGAGTGCCGAAACCCTTCAGCACGTCGGGAATGAGGGTGCGAAGCTCGCGAGCAAGTGGCGCAAGTTCTTCCTGCACACCTCTGCCATGTGAGTGGTGGTGATCGCTCATGCAACCAGTATGGCAACACCGCGGTGCGACCTACCATGTGCACTGATGGAACAGTTGCGAATAGGCATCATCGGTACCGGAATGATGGGTTGCGAGCACATTCGTAATGTCATGTCGAACCCGGAGTGCACGGTGACTGCCATAGCTGATCCGAACGAGGAACCACTCGTTTGGGCACGCCTCACATTGGGTGATGCAACATCGTCGGTCGCAGAATTTTGTCATCATGATGAATTGCTCTCGTCCGGGTTGGTCGACGCAGTGATCGTTGCATCGCCGAATCACACTCACCACTCGGTGTTGTCAGACATCTTGTCGACACCCATTCCGGTACTCGTCGAAAAGCCGATGTGTACGACGGTCGAGGACTGTGTCGACATCGTGCGTGCCGCACATGCGCGAGACGCACTCACCTGGGTCGGCCTCGAGTATCGGTACATGGCCCCCATTGCAGCACTGCTCGATGTCGTGCACGGCGACGAGTTGGGGTCGCTCAAGATGCTCGCGGTTCGTGAACATCGCTTCCCGTTCCTCGTGAAAGTCGACAACTGGAACAGATTCTCACGAAACACTGGCGGCACGTTGGTGGAGAAGTGTTGCCACTTCTTTGACCTCATGAACCTTGCCGTCGGGGCACGACCGATGCGTGTGATGGCGAGCGGCGGACAAGATGTGAATCACCTTGATGAGTGGTACGACGGTGAACGCTCGGACATTCTCGACAATGCCTATGTGATTGTCGAATATGAGAACGGCGTGCGCACCATGCTCGACCTCAGCATGTTCGCCGAGGTCGGTCGACACGAACAAGAGATAGTCGCAGTCGGTGACAACGGGAAAGCTGAGGCGTTCGTGCCCGGTGACGGACACATCGTGGTGGGTAATCGAACAACACGTGAGGTGAGAGAGGTCCCCACCTCAATCAGTGACGACGTCAACTATGCGGGGGCCCATCATGGTGCCAGTTACATCGAAGTGATGAAGTTCTGTCGCGCGGTGCGTTCTGGCAGTCCTCCCGACGTCACGGTGAGCGATGGTCTGTGGTCAGTTGTCATCGGGGCGGCAGCACATAGGTCTATCGATGAGCAGCGCCCAGTGCTTGTAAGCGAGTACGCACTCGACTAGTCGGTGGTCGCGCGGCGAGGTCGATTGGCGCGACACGCATCGCTGCAGTGGAGCACGTTGTCCCAGTCGCGCTCCCATTTCTTGCGCCATTCGAAAGGTCGCCCACATGTGACGCACGTCTTGGGTGGATGTCCATTTTTTGTCTGCGCAACGCGTGGCACAAATTCGAAGGGTACGGTGAACACGTGGCAAATGCAGTACTCATCGCGAACTTCGCTGCAACGTGGGCAATGGTCGGTCTCATTTGGTTCGTGCAGAACGTGCACTATCCGTTGCTTGCCCGCGTCGGGCTCGATCGAGCGCAGGAAATCGCAGTCATTCACCAGCGCCGCACGGCCCAAGTGGTCGCACTACCAATGGCAGTCGAGGGTTTGTCGACGCTCGGTCTGCTCTTTGATCGCCCCGACGGCGTCTCGTGGATCTTGCCGTGGGTGGGTGGTATCACCCTTGCAATTGCACTTGGTTGCACCGTGTTGTTGTCGGTTCCGTTGCACGAGCAAATGGCCAACGATCCGCGCATCGACACGGGGAAGCGACTGGTGCAGACCAATTGGCCACGAACAGTCGCATGGACCGCACACGGAATCGTTGCACTCGTCATGGTGGTGCAGGCATGGGCTTAGGTTCCGCTCTCGACGGTGTGCTCGACGCAACTGTCGTTCCCGGGTTCTCGCGCATCGGCTACACACTGCGGTCGACCGGGTTCACACCACTTTCTCAGTATTCGCTCGCCGGTAAGACTGTCCTGGTGACGGGTCCGACGTCGGGGCTCGGGGAGTCTGCAGTGCATCAACTTGCGGCGATGGGCGCTGACATCGTGCTCGTCGGGCGCTCTGCCGACAAACTTACGCGCGTCGCCGCTGACCTTGCCTCTGTCTCGCAATGCGGTCGTGTCGACACAGTGGTCGCTGACATGGCCGACCTTGCGTCGGTTCGCGAAGCATCGCATCGCATCGCAGAAATGTCGCCCACCATTCATGCACTCGTGCACAACGCCGGAGCGCTGACAAAGGAACTGGTAGTCACCGCACAAGGCAACGAGTCCACTATTGCGTGTCATGTGCTCGGGCCACACCTCATGACCACGTTGTTGCTACCCGTGTTGCACTCTTCGCACAGTCGCGTCGTCACTGTGTCGTCGGGTGGAATGTATGCAGCGACACTCACAGACATCTCGCGTGGGCAATCACCGCAGATGCCAGAGTCGTCATACGACGGAACAAAGCAATACGCCATCGCCAAGCGCCTTCAGGTGACACTCAATGAAATGTGGTCTCAGCGCGAACACGACATCACATTTGCGGCAATGCACCCTGGCTGGGCCGACACACCTGGCGTGCAGTCGTCACTTCCTGCTTTTCGCATGCTCACCAAACCGCTCTTGCGAACCGCAGCGCAAGGCGCTGACACCATCTCTTGGTTGGTCGCTGACGACCTGGTCACAACACAGTCAGGGAAGTTCTGGTGTGACCGTGCCGTGCGCGACATTCATCGCTTATCGCGTACGAAAAAGTCAGACACCGCGGCGGCACGCACGGCGTTGTGGTCATGGTGCGATGAGCAGATCAGCACATTCTTGTCGTAGGTCAATTTTGAGTGTCGAGCACACTCAGCTGATGCTGCTCTTGAATTCCGCTGCTTTCTTCGGAACTATGCGAGTCAGCAACGGGTACACGTTCTTGCCGGGGCAGGCGGTTTGACTCATGTCGCGATGACCCGAGATAGGTCGTGCCTTGACGCGCACGCCCTTCTTCCACTTGTTTGATCCGCGAGAGATGAACGACACGGTTTGTTTCTGGTCGAGCTCGATGTCGTACCTATTGGCGAGCCAGCCAAGAAGGCGCGAGAGCCCGTTGATCATCTCTTCAGTCGGTTCTGTCTTGTCGAAGTCACCGAGCAAACACACCAGTTGAGCGAAACCTTGACTACCACCTGTGGCATCTGCCATCACCGGACCAGCGAGGCTGCCAGTACGCCCCTCCCACGCTTGTCCGTACCGATCAATGAAGAAGTTGTAACAGGTATCGGGCCACGCTTTCCGGGTGCCAGTGTGAAACAGGAAGATGTTGCGAATAACGCTCGGCACTTGAGCCTTCGAGTAGGTGGTTGTTCCTGCTGAGTGATGCACCAGCAAGAATTTCACTTCTGATTCAGGTTGCAACGGTCGACGAGCACGTAGCTTTCCCGCCCACGCTTCGCGGGGATAAATGGTCAGCCCCGGTGCAACTTCAACGGGCTCAATGCTCGCCGGTGCTGTCACTCGGCGCAGTCGTGGGGCAAGAAACAGAGCCGGCACGGAGAGTGCCGCGGTGCTGAGAAAGGTTCGCCGCGTGGCGACTTGTTGTAGTTCGCATTCACACATGGCTCACCCCGATGGGTTCATCGTAGAGTGTCGGCACACAACGTCGCCGGAGGTCAACATGTCGCCGAATGCATCCACCACCCCAGTGAAGTTGGCGCACGTTGTCCTGCGCACACGGAACTACGACGAGATGCTCGCCTGGTGGAAGCTGGTGCTGAATGCCGAGGTTCGCCAGGGGAATGACTTCCTCACTTTTTTGTCGTACGACGACGAACACCATCGCATTGCCATCGTGAAGATGCCCCATCTGCAGGACAGGCCACGTGACACGGTCGGTGTCGAGCACTTCGCATTCACCTTCGCCGACCTCGATTCTTTGTTCGCTAAGTATGAGCAGTTGAAGCATGCCGACATCAGCCCGTACTGGACCATCAACCACGGTATGACTCTTTCTGCGTACTACCGCGACCCCGATGGCAACCAGGTTGAATTGCAGGTCGACACCATGTCGCTTACCGAAGCCGAGACATTCATGGCATCACCTGTGTTTGCCGCAAACCCCATTGGCATCGATGTCGATTTCGACGAACTTGTGGCACGCCGCCGCGCCGGTGAGCAAGAAGCCACCATCACCGCATATGTCCCTGCTGGGGCTTGACAGCCTCTCAACATGATCCTGCAATGGACCGCTCAGACGTCGTCATAGTGGGTGGGGGACCGGTCGGTCTCACCCTCAGCATCGCACTCAGTCGGGCCGGTGTGTCGAACACCATCATCGAGCGTGATCCGTATCCGTATCAATTGCCACGCGCAATTGTCATGGATGCTGAAGTTCATCGTTCGCTTCTGAACCACGGTCTTGGTTCGCGATTGTCTGATCTGCTCGAACCACTTCGAGCCGCCGATTTCGTCAGTGCTTCCGGTGAGCACATCATGGGAATCCAGATTGGGGAACAACGACAATTTGGTCTGCCTCCAGTGTGTTGCCACTTCCAACCAGAACTCGATGCAATGTTGCGAGAAGTTGCCGTCGAACGAGGTGCCACTTTGTTGACGGGCAAAGACTTCGTGCGCTTTGAAGAGTCAGACGGTGGCGTCATTGCCCACTTGAGCGATGGTTCATCAGTTGTAGGTACGTGGCTCGTCGGGTGTGACGGAGCATCGAGTGCCGTGCGCAAACAGGCTGGCATCGACCTTGTGGACTTGAAGTTCGACCAAGACTGGCTCGTCGTCGACGTCGAATTGAACACCCGCGATTCTGGCAACTTGCCCGATGTTGTGCGACAAATATGTGATCCGGCACGACCCACGACGCTCGTGCGTGGGGTGAAGAACTACTACCGCTGGGAGTTCCAACTTCAGCCAGGTGAAGACAAGGCGACGATGAACACACCAGATGAAATCTGGCGGTTGTTGGCACAGTGGATTTCTCCGAACGACGCCACACTCGTGCGCTCCGCGGTGTACCGCTTTCATGCAGTGGTGGCGAGCACGATGCGCAAAGGCTCCATATTCCTTGCGGGCGACTCTGCACATCAGATGCCACCGTTTCTCGGGCAAGGTTTGAACTCGGGCATGCGTGACGCGTTCAACCTGGCATGGAAGCTGGCGCTGGTGAAAGACGGAGTACGCGGAGAAGCTCTGCTCGACACCTATTCAATGGAGCGCATTCCTCATTCACAGTCCGTGGTGGAACACGCCGCCGACATGGGGCGACTCATCGATCAACTAGCGGGGAGACAGAGCCACGGCATCGATCACAATGCCGGTTATGGCGGTGCCCGACCACAGCCAAAGTTGGTGGAGGGATGCGTCGAGGGAGATCATCCGTGGGTCGGACGTGTGTACAACCAGTGGCATGTCGTCGAACCACAACATCTTGGGGGGACGACGTGGGTCATCGTCGTAAATGGACAAAATGTCGCCGAAGCCTTGGCTACAAGTGGCCAGAACCTTGAGAGTTCCTTGGACATTCCTGTTCATGTGCACGTCATGTCTCCGTCCATCGCCGAAGATCCTGCAGTCGTGGTGGTACGCCCCGACGGTTATGTGGCGGCGGTCTCCGAACACCTTTCGGAAATAAGTGTTATCGTCAGTCGCATAACTGGGAGGGTCAAATGACATCACGTCGTTCCGCTCGTGCCGCATGTATCGCGGTCGCAACTTCACTTCTCGGCATTTTTGCCGCACCACATGTGGCGAGCGCCGCCACAGTTGACATCACCGTGACCGATGGGAGCACAGCTATCGCCCGTGCATTCGTCGCTGTGGTGAACTCAGATGGTGATGCAGTCGATAGTGCTGTCACCAATTCCTCTGGTGTGGCACAGATCAATGACACAGGTGGTGCCGGTTTGTTGGTCGCCGCGCCAGGGTTTCAATCCAAATCGGTGACAGGCGTTGCCGCACAGACTGTTGCACTGACGGCGACGACGAAGACAAAGTTGTCCTACTCGAATGCATTTGGTGGACAAATCAGAACTCTCGCTGGTGACGGAGAGAGCGGCGTCTTTTATGCGACATCAGATGCACAACCCTCGGTGTGGCGCACGACCGATTACGCCGGCACATGGAGCCCGGTTCCAACAACGGCAGACACAGATACGGGTGGTATGCCGCAGACGGAGAGCGCTGGAGAGATCTTCACTTCAGGCGTAAAGGGTGAAGTAGCTGTACAGGTCAATCAGAATCTGTATTTTTCGAGGAACTACGGAAACACCTGGACGTCAATCTCGAATTACAACACGGTCACGGGAACCAACAAGAAGCATTATTGGATACACGGCGGCTCAAGCAATCAGTACTCATACATCTTCGTCCGCACGGATAACACACTCTGGGCGGCAGTCATGCCGGATAGCACTTCAGATGGTGCGCCGAGTTTTGTGAATGTGACCTCGTCTATAGGTACAGCCGGTTATTCAGCCTCTGATCGTGTCGGCTTCGCACGCGGCAGTAGCGGCCAGATGTACATGGTTGCCATTAACGGCTCCGGTGTAAAGGTCTCGCAGTTGAGTGAATCAACATCCGCAGCATCAATCACAGCGAGTGCCGTCAGCTTCACGGCAGCTCCATCGATGACACTTTCGACATCTGGAACTGGTTTCGTCATGATGAGCACGCTTGGGACCGCAGATCCCAAAGTCATACTCACTCATGTGGTGGACGGCAGTACCAAGACTGTGCAGGTGTCGCACAACAACAGCGGTACATGGTCGAACAACTCAACGCTGCTCAAAGCGGGCAACAACGACAACAATTTCCAGTCGATTGCCGGAATTGCTGGTAACTGTGGCCAAAGTGATTCGACACCGCTAGTTGGTTCCATTGCTCCCACGGCTCCGACGGCGGGAGTTCTGAACGGATTCGAAGCGGTTGGAACCATCGGTCAATGCATGTGGGCATATAACCAGTCCGGCGGTGCCGTGAGTGTCGGGACCTCCATCTCAAACGGGGCATTGATTCTGGCTGAACTTAACGGGGCAAACAACAACACCGGCTTTGTCTGGGACAGTGGTTACGACTTCAGCACAAACATGGTCTCAATTTCCGGTGATGGTCAATTCGGAATTCGAAAGTCCGCCGAGATCACGTCCGGCACTGGGTACCGTCCAACTTTCGGCGGTGCCGGAGGTACGAATGCATCTGCTTATATTGATGCACAAGCATCGGCGGGTACGGCCAATACTTCTGGTGGTGTTGCTGTCAATGGCCTGGTAGCGCCGAATGTGACCGACATGGTGTATTCGCCCAACAACGCAAGTTACGTGGTGACAAGCATGACCGGCACCGGAGGAAGTAGGACCTTGCTGTCAACCGACGGTGGAACTAGCTACAGCACCATTGGTGCTGGCGGTAGTCGTGCGGTGGAGTGGTGGAACGGCGCTGGTGGCGTGCAACACATTGCTTCTGCATTCACGAACAATCCAAACGAATGGTTGTTTGTAAAGTCATTCAACACGACAAGTGGTACCGGAGCTCTTGAAATGGGCGACGAGCTTGCTGCTGCAGCTTCACTTCGTGACAGTAAGGATGTGTCGGCGAAGAAGCCATTCACCTTTGGCACCACCATGAGTGGTGCATCGTTGACTCCAACTAGCTTCGTCACCTCCGGTGGTAATGGGCAACTTGTGAAGTCAATCAAGGGAATCGTCGGCTACAACAAGATGCTCGTCGCGGTAAACAAGTGCTCGCAGAATGAGGGTCCAACGGGCTGTACCGCCTCAGCAGGAACTGTCGGTCTGGTTTCCTTCACGGTGAACACATCAACTGGTGCGCAGACTATTACCGAGACGCGATATTTCGGCGCTGATGTTGCTGCTGCTGGTACGACCACAAGCGCCTCCTCCCAATTCGGTGTCAGCAAGGATGGAACGTACTCCAAGGCAATCAACGCAATGGCTTATTGTCCAACAGGATCTGTTTCGCGTGTTGCGGACACCGCTTTCATAGCGGTGAGCACGGTCGGTATTTTCAAAATCACGGGTCTTTCCACTGCAACTCCGTCGCATAGCGGACCAGCAGTGACCGGAAGTTACGAAGATCTGAAAATGGACTGCGACACCGGTTTGATTGTTGCGGCCGGTTCTGATGGTCCGTACTTCTCGCTCAATGGAACGTCGTTCACCAAGATCAACACGTCAGCTGCACCAGCTGGAGGCGGCGGTGGTCCGAGCAATGCCCCAACCGCTGTCGCCGTTCAGGCTGACGCGTCCACAGGTGAAGTCTTGGTGGGCGTCGCCTCCGGTAACGGAGACATAAAGGATGTCGAGACAAACCTCACCGCTCTCGGCACCTCGGGTG